>JAAFHZ010000140.1 GCA_013297675.1 Synechococcales cyanobacterium bin59.metabat.ball.084
ATTTTATCCTACTGACATGACAGATGAGCAATGGGAACTAATACAATCCTTATTACCACCTGATAAAAAGACAGGAAGACCTCGCACGAAGGACTTGAGAGCAGTGATCAATGCCATTTTTTACGTTGTTGTAGCCGGTTATGGTTGCCTAAAGACTTTCCGCCCTGCAAGACTGTCTACCACTAATTCAGGGCTTGGAGACTAGATAAAACATGGAAGAGCATTCATCATAAATTCGTAGAATGGGAGCGAGTGGCGCAAGGGCGTGAACCATTTCCTAGTGCTGCCAGTATGGATTCACAATCAGTGAAAACAGCGATGATAGCAGCCACACCAGTTGGACATGCCAGCTCCAACCCCAACGAACCCCTTAAATCCAGCCTCGCCCTCGCCGATGGCAACATCACCCTCGCTCAACTCCTAGTTTGGCAACTCACCGGACTCCAAGAAGTCTTTTTGTCCTGCTGCGAAACCGCCTTTGGCATCAGCCAAACCCTCACCGATGAAGTCTTCACCCTGGCCAGCGGTTTCCTCTGCGCCGGAGCCAGAACCGTCATTGCCACCCTCTGGTCTGTCGAACAACTCTCCGTCGCGCTCCTCTGCATCTTCTACTACGAACAACGAGAACAGGGACTCGATCGACCTCACGCTCTCCAAGCTGCCCAGCAACAACTGCGCCAGATCTCTGGTGCCACTCTAGAAAATATCTATGGCGATCAGCTAGAAGCAGGTCTAGAAATTCATCGCCAGCAACTATATAGCGCCCATGAACTAGAGCAAACCGAAGGAGAAGAAGCTGCTCAGGCATCGTTCGATCGACTCAAAAAAGTCGAAGACATCATCAAAAATTTGCCCTAACTCTATGCTCAATATCGCCCATTCGCAGCCCCAGTTTACTGGGCGGCTTTCACTTGCCAAGGCTTGCCCTAGTACTCTAAGCCATACCCTGACTGATGAAGCCAGCCCAATAGTAGGGAGAAGCAAAAGGCCGATTGGCTTCACAATATTCCTTGAGAATATTGGGGAAAACTTCCTTGAGTTTCTTTTCCTCGATCGCCAACTGCTTAATCTGCTCGAAAACTTGATTCCACTGATCTTCCTCTTGATCCATGTCGATCAATTTCTGTTCGTCTTTGAGTTCAGCGATTTGTTGAGAGACGATCGCCAACTGTTTCGACAGAAAATCCATTAGATCTCCAGCGTAGTTAATCTGAAATTCTTCACCACTCAGGTTCCGCAAGCGTACCTGTGCCCGCTTGAGGGAAATGGCGCAATTATAACCTTCCCGCCTTTCTTGGTGGTAAAAGATATCGAAGATGGCAGTTACGAGGTCGCTGACGCTCCACAGGGTACTTTGGACACTGCGGGCACCGATGCAGAGGAAGCCAGTGGTAAGAGTCGCCACATCGTCGGTGAGGTTGAATTGGCCAACGTGGGTTTCACAGGCAGAGAGGAAGATTTCGTCGAGTTCCGGGTATCTTTCGCCCAACAGTAGGTCGCCAAGGGTGATTCTGCCGTCTGCTAAGTAGAGGGCAGATTCCAGGGGGTTATCCCAACGGGAGCTAGCATGATGACTGGAGTGTAGACGATTAACTCGACTTAATAGCTTACGATAGTTGGCTACGGTGGCTTGGGTTTTACCGCACAGGCGATCGGTTTCAGCGACTTGATGAATTTCGGCGATTTTTTGACCTTCATATCTGGCACCCATGAGGCTACCATCGGCATCTTCCACGGTGCCTTGGATGCTGGTGGAGATTGCGGGACGTTGGTGGCAGTACTGCAAGATTTGGCAGCTTGGAATAGAGCGCAGGATAAAGCGATCGCTGAGTAGTGCGGTGGTTGCTGGGATGGGCAAGGCGGCGAAGGGGATTTGGTGCAGCAGCAGGTGGGGCACCAGGATTAGTTCTTCGATGTCTGCTAGGTGGTTGGTGATTAGTTGATTTAGTTGTAGGCGATCGGCCAGCTCTGCTAAGACTGTTGACATTTGCTCTCGCCAAGTGGAGTTGTTTGGTTGGGTATAGGGTATGAGCCAATTATCAACCAACCATTGCTGTAGTTCATTTTTGCCCTGACCCATGCAGGTAAATCTCTCTGGCACTTGGTTTTGTTTGAGAATGAAGATGTGGGTATCATCATCGGTGCTGTAAAAGGTCAGGATGGCAATTTGAGGACTAGTAATGAGTTGTTGGATTTCTTGGTGAGAGATGGGAGCGATCGCTATTTGTCCAGCTAAAACTGGATCGTAGGTGCGGACTTGGTTGTAGAGAACTTGGCGACGTGTTTCTATGGCTTGAGTTTCAGCATTGATACACCGCAGTTCTTCATTATCTCGTTGGACTGTAGTAGTGACCAGTTTTTCATCGCTACCAATTTGCAGATTTTTGGCTTTTTGGTTTAGTTGCTGGTATTCGTCCAAGTAAGCTTGAATTTCCGGTGGGATTTGGGCATCACTATAAAGATCTTTGCTGGCCATGAGTTCGACCAGTTGACGACTGCGGATACGCTCGGTGTATTCGATCGCTAGTTGATAGTTACCCAAATTAATAGCGCATTGAATAGCATCTTCATAAACGATCAAAGCATCAATAAGTATGCGCTGGCGCTCAGTATCATTGACTGACCAACTACGGGAGGTTTCAGCAGCTTCCATAGCAGTCTCATATGCTTTGATCGCTTCTTGCCAATTGTCTTGATTGAAGTGTATATCTCCCAAGCCACGAGCTGATCTCAAACATTCTATTGGGAGATTTTGTGAAGTATGAATTTCCAAAGCTTTTTCATAGCAAGAAATTGACATATTAAGGTTACTGATTTTTTCGCCTCTGATTCTTTGACTGAAGGCAAGACCAAGATTATTTTGAGTCATTGCCCAGTAAATAGGCATCTCTTTTTTCGTTCTGATATTTAAAGCAGACTCATAACAAGAAATTGACTTTTCCATATTATTAGCTTTATTTCCCTTGATTCGAGCATTGTAAGCTAAGCCAAGATTATGTTGAATCATTGCCCAATGAACTGGCAAGTCTTTTTGAGTGTAAACCTCTAAAGCAGACTCATAACAAGAAATTGATTTTTCTAAAGACTCAGTTTTATCTTCATTCACGCAGTTATTGTAGGCATTTGCAAGATTGTTTTGAGTCATTGCCCAATCCATTGGAAAATCCTCCTTGGTGTAAATCTTCAAAGCAGAATAATAACCACTGATTGATAATTTTAGATTTCTCGACAGATTGCCTTTAATCCTCTTTAGATAAGCATTTGCAAGATTGCATTGAGTCATTGCCCAATCCACAGGTGAATCTTTTTCTGTGTAAATTTCCAAAGCACAATTAAAACAACTAATTGACAATTCTAAGTCCTCACTTTGATCACTTTTAATGCTTTTCAAATAAGCAAGCCCAAGATTATTGTTGGTCATCGCCCAGTCTCTTGGGAAATCTTCTCTAGTGTAGACTTCTAAAGCAGATTTGTAATAAGAAATCGATTTTTCAAGATTCTCTGACCTATTTTCTATGATCCGTTTTCCAAAAGCAAGACCAAGAGCATTTTGAGTTGCAGCCCAATCGTTAGGGTGATTTGACCTATTTCTAATTTCTAAAGTGTCTAAATAATAACAAATGGAATATTCTATGTTGTCAGATTGGTTTCCTATGATTCGAGATGAATAAACATGAGCGAGATTATTTTTAATTCTTGCCCATTCAAAAGGGTGGAGTTCTTTGGTACAAACTTCTAAAGCAGAATTAGCATGAAATATAGCTTGCTCTAAGTTGTCAGCCTTGCTGCCTCTAATGCGATCAAAGTAAGCAGAACACAAATTATTTTGAATTTCAGCCCAGCATTGTGGTGAGTCTTCTAATGATCTAATTTTTAATGAGAGTTCATAGTGTATGATAGAATTTTCAATATTTTCAGCCTTGTTTCCTTTGATTCGATTTTTATAGGCAATAGCAAGAGTATTTTGAGTGGTTGCCCATTGAATAGGAGAATAATTTTTAGTAAGAACAGCTAAAACATCGTTGCAAATAGTAATTGCTCTTTCTAGATTTTCTGATCGATCCCCTTGAATTCTGTCACAGAAAACATATGCAAGATTAGTATTGATCTCTGCCCAATCTAATGGATAGTTGTCTTTAGAGTAAAAACACAGGGCGAGGGAATAACAATCCATTGCTTTTTCTAGATTATCACCTTTGTTTCCTCCGATCCTGTTAAAGTACACAGTTGCAAGTCTTCTATTAATCATTGCCCAATTTGCTAGAAAGTCATTTTTAGTACAAACACTTAAAGCAGCACAATAATAATTGATTGCCTTCTCCATATTTTCAGATTTATCCCCTACGATTCTGTTTGAATATGCAATGGCAAGATTATTCTGAATTTCTGCCCAATCCAGAGGAAGATCATCCTTAGAGCAGATGCTTAAGGCAGAATAATAATTATAAATTGCTTTTTCTATATTTTCAGATTTGTCTCCTATAATACGATTTGCATATGTCATTGCAAGACTACTTTTTAATTTACTCCAAGCTAGTGGATGTTCGGCAAAAGTCAATACTTGAAGTGATGTGTTGTGACATGCTATTGATATTTCCATATTCACAGCCTTATCTCCAAATGGGAAATTTTGAATAAGACCTCCGAATGCGCCGAAAAATATTGCGATTGATATTTGATCATCTGGTTCTAATCCGATAAGCGCGGAGCTAGACCAATCCTCAATTATTTCAATCATTCTATCATTCAATAAACTCAAGTTCTCTTGTAATATTGGATAGGTGTTTTCATGATTTTCATTGTCAGCAACAGACTGTAATACTTTCAGTAAAAATGATATTTGCTCATTAGTGTTTGCATCTCCTGTTTTCATGTTTTTCCGACTTTTTACTTTCTTCATTTAATTATTTCTCTCACGTAAATGTTGTTACTCAAAAAGCTATTTCCACACATTGGCTAACTTGTAGGATAGTTTGTGCAACTCTCTCGATATCAGTTGCAAATCCTCATTACTGAGATGATCTGGCTCATCAGGTTCCCCATCACCTTTTTTCAGACCCCGCGCAAACTGAGGCGAAACCGCATCGTCACCCCGCAAAATCCCCACCAACCAATCACTAAAAAAGGCATCTGGATGATCTTCAGTTTGAAAGAACTCATCAAACTTTTGGGCAATAGTCGCGATCGACAGTTGCGGTAACAACTCCCCAATGCGCTCCAACAAAGGTCGAGCCTCCGGCACAATAATCACCGCAGCATCAATCTCCACCAGATCAGATTTAGCACTAAACCCCTGAAGCAGCTCCAACAGCACATCCGTCGCCACCAAACTCGCCACCGAAATCTCAGGAGCCAAACTTGGTGCAAACCCCACTATCTCCAACTCTGTCAGATCTTCGATATCATCCCAACCACCGGCCATCCGCAACACCACACAGCCCAACCGCTCCACCTTCGCACTGGGCAACTTCACCACCTCAGCATCCCGATCGACCAAGCGGCATTCCAAACTACCCAAACCGGGCAATAGCAAATCTGCCACATCCCCAAACATCGCCACCACCGGATGCAAGCTTTCGCTATCCTCCAATCTGCTATCAATTTCTAACCATTGCAAATAAGCATGTACCCCGTAGACCGCCAAAACATTGGCATAAATCTGTAATGCCTTATCATCATCAGGCTGGAGTCGAGAAATTTGATCGGCAGCAGCATGAGCAGTAGTCCCGATCGGGATATTCAGTTTCAGAGGTTCTAATTCAGCCATTGTGTAGTTATTCATAAAAAATACCAAAAGAATTAAAGTAGGGTGAATCTGTCCAGCCAAAGGCCAACATGAATAAGTAGTATTCAATGCTTCACCCAGATCGGGGTGTTGTTTCAGGGAAGACGAAATCTTGGTCATCAACCAAGGTTCCACATGGGCACGAATCACCCGCGACAAGCGATCGATCCTAAGTTTATCGGTGGGACAATCGGCCAGATTGCCCAGAGCTTGGATGAGCCGATCGTCCTTGGGGCTGCGATCCGTGTAGCGGATTAATTCCGCATCCAGAGATTCTCGTTGGGTCATAGGTATTGCTGGAGAGGAGTAACAAAGGCCGAGGATTCAACCTTCCCTCCCTATACTGTTCCTTCGATCGGCTTTTGGCAAAACTGACCAAAGTTTCGTGTGCTCCTGTATATCTCTATATCTCCCTCTAGAAGACCTTTTCGGCAAAATATTAAATTTCAATTGCTGGTGAACAATCTGTAGGCTAAACGTTGCAGCTCCCTATGCATTAATTCGTCAGTACTAGTATCTGAACGCCGAGTATCCCCAGAACCTACCCATTGTAAAGATCTTCCGGTGGCAATCTCTTCTAGCCAAATCGCTAATTGGATGGTGGCATCTTCACCCTGTTCTCTCAATTCATCAACTTTTTGGCCAAGCTGCTCGATCGACAGTTGGGGCAGCAATTCCAAGATACGGTTTAAAATCGATTGTTGCTGGATTGGAGCATCATTGTTTTCGATGTCTATTTGCATCACTGTCTGAGCAAAGTTAATTTTCAAGGCTTGCAAAACTTCTTGGAGTCGATCAAAGGCGATCGCGTGATAGTTATTTGCTTCATACCGCTGAATTTGCTGCTCCTGCACACCAATTTTTTCTGCTAAATCCTTCTGGGTTAAACCTGCGGCAATCCGCGCTTTGATCATTACTATCGGCAATTCTTGAATAGAGTTGAGTGCAAACTGAGTGACTTCGCCACTTCTAAGTTGTTGGTACTCAGTGATCTCTTGCCGCAATTCTGTAATCAAAATATTCAAACTGTTGCCACGAGCTAAAATCTTGCGCGGATGCAGACTGGGATCGGGAGAATCTAGCTGGGCTAAGTCTTTCTCCAGATCTCTCAATTTGGTTTGAGTGATTTTGTATTGGCGTTCGTTTCGAATCATGATACTTTCCTGCATTATTGGAACAAGTCTTGAGGATCTAGGGCAATTACGCCCTTGGGGCGGCCGGCTCTATCAGTTTGGAAAAATCCCTCATAGCTGGGAATATCAAACAGTCGGCCTCCAAATACAGCTTGCTGTTGATCTACATTTTCTACAAATAGTGGATCGAGTAAGTCTGGGTCAAGACAAAAATCTTCGTAGCAACCATCAAAGTCATTAGGGCATTCTTTGTCAGTAACAAAACTGCCACCAATAATGACCCGATTACAGCCAGCTTTCCCTAATTTGCGAAGAGCCGCCGCCAGCCCAGTAACCAAGCGTAGGCGATGAGGATTGATCGCAAACCGACTCAGAAATTCCTGCCAACTTGAATCATAAACCCCTGGTGGCAGGTATCCTAACTCGTTAAACTCTGGGATAGACATCAAGCAACACAACATAGAAGACGTGTTACTTTAGATTACCACATTAAATCAAAATCTCAGCACCTGATCGCGAAACCTCTCTGGAAAAGAACCGATCGCCTCCAAAACATCCACCCCCCATTCTCCACAACAAATCACTAAAAATCGTCAAAACCCATCAGCAAATAGCGATAAAAAAATATCCATAAACAACTACTACCCTTCATGCAAGATCCAAACCTGCTCAGTTTGATAAAAATTGCCCCGTTGTTCCAGCGGTATTCCATTCAAAAGTAAAGCCAGCCAGACTTGTACCAGCGGCATCTCAATCGATCGATGTAGCTCTAGTAACGACACTGGCTTATCCCATTCATCAAGACACGCAGAGATCTTCGCCCCCCACTCAGAAACATTTTCATCATGCGCCAACTCCAATACTTGTTGATAGATAGTTTCCTGGTCATCAGGCTCAGACAAAATCGCCTCCAGTAATATCTGCCGATCGACCTCAGCCACCAGCGACTGCATCTCATCAGGCTCCTGAAATTGAGCTACTTTACGCGGCAGATTGGCCAATGGCTCAATATAAATCTCAAAGTCAATTTGCATCGTTTGGCGCACATACCGATCGAAGGCATCCTCAGACATCACCGGGCCATCATCACTCCCGATCGCTTGAATCGACTCAAAAGCCAATTGCGAGCGCAACTCAAACACATCAGTAATTTTGGAAATCGCTTCACCAGCAACCTGCAACCCACCAAGACAATCCAAATTCAAAATCGCCGCGTCTACCTCCTGCCACAACATTGATAAATCAGCATCTTCAGGATCGGCGGTAGCCACTTTAATTGCATCCCATACGGGGAGGTTAATCCATTCAAACTGCAGCACAATCGACCTCCAAATGATGAAGGCAAGGTCTAATCGGGCACAGGTAAGGATCTAGCCGCTCTAGAGCTGCAAACTTGCGAATCTCATAACTGGATTCCAGCAAAGTGAGCAGCTTTTTTACATACTGATGGATTTGGCTGGGAACCAATCCCACACAGTGAATTGGCTCAACGATCGCAATTCGTTTTTGTCCCTGCCAAACCTGAACAGAAATAGCATGAACGATCGACTCTGCTCCTGCCTCACGGTACACAACCAAAACCGCATACTGCAAATCCTGAAACACCGCAATATCATCGGGGGGCAGTTCCAGAACGGTTTCTTGACGTTGCCGATTGCGCTGCTGCTTGATTCGATCGTGATGACGGGCGTAAGATCGACGACTATGACAAACCTTCGGATTCCAACAGTCATCACCATCAGATCCATGTAGAACCCTAGCCTGAGCCGCTGATAGCAGGGCACATTTTTTGCATTTAAGCGGAATAGACCGGCCACCGGTAGATTTTTGGGACAGGTCAGATTTTGGCTTAGTCATTCTCTATCCCTTTGAAAACCGTAAAAGCTTTGCTACACAAGGTATTTAGACTGTTTCTCCACAATCTTACCGCAAAAAATAATTCTCGTCTGAGAATTATCTAATTACAGATAAGGTTAGTTATCTGTAATTAAATATCCGCGTTAAAATTAGAGCCTTGCTCCACAACAAGTTTGAACCCTGTCCTTCTCAAATTTCTCGGAACTGCTTCTATCCCCAATCTTCACATGGCTCTCAAAACTGTTCCTGATCCTGTCCTACTGGCTATTTCAACGACATCTAAGCTCGAACCAAGTCCCATTACTGAGATTCGAGAAGCAAGGATTGAAGAATTTTTACAGGCTAAATCGTTAGCTCCCAATAGCCAAAAAGCCTATCGTCGAGATCTCAACCACTTTTTGGGTTGGATTTCGATCGGTTGGTCAGCGGTCACACCTCGACAAGTAGCTCAATACAAAGCCCATTTACTCCGCGTAGATCCCAACACCAAGCAACGAGTGTTGGCAGACAGTTCTGTTGCACGAATCTTGGGCACACTGAAAAATTTTTATGGCTGGTTGATTAAGAGTCAATATGTCAGCACAGACCCCACAGTAGGAATTGAGTTACCCAAATTGAGTGAACCAGATGCCCAAAATCTGGACGACATAACAGTTGAACAGATTTTGCAAGCAGCGACAGATAGCACCATTCCAGAACGCAACATCACCCTCGTCTCAGTTTTACTGCACGGTCTCAGAGCCAGTGAAATCGTTAATCTTACTCTGGAAGATTATGATGGACGACGGTTAAACATCCGTAAAGCTAAAGCGGATAGTAAAGGAATGGTGCCTTTAACTCCACAAACCTGTCATAGACTCGATCTCTATCTGGAGTGGCGCAAGGAGCAAGGACACTCGATCGAGCCTAGTAGCCCAATCTTCATTTCCGAATCCAATCGCAATCGGGGCAAAGGTTTAAGCTATGACGGTGTTTATAAAATCATCAAGGAATTCGAGGAAGCAACCAATGTGTCCATTCATCCCCATCGATTTAGACATACATTTGCGACCAATATGATGGTACAAGGCATGAATCCTTTCCATGTGATGACCATGACGCGCCACCGATCTACAGCTAGTTTTCGTCGATATACGAAGGCGGCAGACCAAGCAGCAGCAGAATCAGCTTTTTACCAGATGGTAGATTCTCAGAACCCAAAGTCCATCTGAAAATTGAAAATAACGCCAAAATTTTCACTAGGTTTAATAGATTACTCAACAAGCGAACGTACATTAAGGATGATTGAAAAAGCGAAAACCCCGCGCAAAGCGGGGTTTCTAGTAATGGCTCGACCCAGACTTGAACTGGGGACCGAAGGCTTATGAGTCCTTAGCTCTACCGACTGAGCTATCGAGCCAAACAAGGCGAATTTTATATTAGCATGGCCAGCCCAGATTTGGCTACAAAAAACTTAAAATTCATCAGGCGGAGTCACTGGCCGCGCCACCGTGAAAGTTGTCCAGCCGTTGGCACTCTGTACCGTGATTTGGCCGTGGAGCTGTTTTATCAGGCTATGTACCAGCGAAAGGCCAAGACCAGTGCCGCCCTGCTTATGTCGATCGGCGCTAGGCACCCGATAAAACCGATCGAAGATATGGGGTAAATCTGCCCCCGAAATTTCGGCCTGATTGCCCACCAGCAAATACAGCGGCTGATTTTGACCTCTGGATACTCCAACTCGCCATAAATTTCCTGGTGCTCTGCCGTATACTTGCAGGCATTGTGCAATGGTTCACTCACAATTCGCTGCAGAGAGCCTTCATCAATTATCAGCGAGATTATGTTACTTTTCTCAAGGGAGTCAGAAAATTGAGGCATCATGCGATTGTGGGTATCCCAAAAAACCGCAAACTAAAAGATGGTAGAAAAATCAGGACAATTGGGGAAAAAGGACAACCAGTAAAACTCTCAGGATTCAAAGATACAGTCAGTGCATCATGGTTCTATTTAGAGCGAAACGGTAAACTAGAAAAAAGATTTGTGATCTCTACTCGGAAATTAAAAGGCAATACCATTACCTGGTGGGGGCGTAGGCGTTGGGCTATCGAAGGATTTTTCAAAACTA
>JAAFHZ010000141.1 GCA_013297675.1 Synechococcales cyanobacterium bin59.metabat.ball.084
TCGAAACTGGTTTGCCCATGGATGCTATTGCGATTCACCTTTTGAAAATGAAGTAGAGAATCAATGCGCCTAAATACCCGCCTTATTGGCGTAATTCACTTTACGCGAATCGGAATTGCTATATATTGTGATACGAAGAAATAAATCATTGTTTTCTTGTGTAATCCTGCTATTTAAACAAGCTGATTTTCAGCATTCGATCGCCGCCGCGTTGAAATTCGTATTCTACTGGCAACACCTGCACCTGATAGCCTGCACCAGAAAACTCCTGAATCACTGGTTCTAAATAAGGACAAGGCTCACAATTCAGTTGCAGCAGCGGAAAAATCCGCACTTCGGCGGCAACCCGCAGCAGTTCGCGAATCGAGGCCAGATGAAACTCCAAAGACAATTGCTCGGCATACAAAAACAGTAAATGTGAGCACAGACATAGATCAAACTGCTGATCTGCCAAAACCAAGCTGGGCAAAGATTCATTTAAGTATCGCTGTTGTGCTCCAGCCTGCGCAAAGTCTACCAAGAATTTTTCCATGCTGGCTAACCGCGCTTGGCCTAGCTCATCTACATTGGCAAAATTCTTCCAGATATATCGATCGACGTTCTGTTTTACCTGAGAAATAATCGGCTCATAGGTATCTTGCACCCGCTGCCGAATTTCTGCCGCTGAGAATTGATAGACCGGATCAATTGATGTCACTGTATATCCTCGATCGGTCATCTCGGCATTGAAACTAGCCGGACCATCACCACAGCCGAGGATGTTCTGAGATAAATCAGCATCTGTCAGAGAAAACATGAGTTGATATTCGGCTAGTGATCGACCCCAAGGCACAATTTCACTGAGTTTCATAAGTTTTAAGAAGTAGCAGTAATCTAATAATAATCTGTTGAATCCAGAGCAAATTTAATGGATGTGCTAGCATGACCCTGTTCGGTTGCTCCCTTCATCATCCCGAGGTCTTGTGCGCGCACTACTCCTATATCCGCAGTTTCCTAAAACTTTTTGGTCTTACGAAAAAATCTTGGAATTAGTCAATCGCAAAGTGGTTTTGCCTCCTTTGGGCTTGGTGACAGTAGCCGCAATTTTGCCCCAGACCTGGGAATTCAAGTTGGTCGATCGCAATATTCGCGCTGTAACTGAGGAAGAATGGCAGTGGGCAGACATCGTGATTATGTCGGCGATGATTGTGCAAAAAGATGATTTGTTAGCTCAAATTCAAATTGCCAAGCAGCACAACACTTTAGTTGCAGTGGGTGGACCTTATCCTACTTCTCAGCCAGAAATGGTGCCAACTGCCGACTTCATGATTTTGGATGAAGGGGAAATCACCCTGCCAATGTTTGTGGAAGCGATCGAGCGTGGTGATACCAGCGGTGTCTTTAGAGCAGCTAATGGGGAGAAGCCAGATGTAACCAGCACCCCAGTTCCTCGCTATGACCTGTTAGAACTAGATGCCTACGATATGATGTCGGTGCAGTTTTCCCGAGGTTGCCCTTTTCAGTGCGAGTTTTGCGACATCATTGTGTTGTATGGGCGCAAACCCCGCACCAAGGAACCAGCCCAGATTTTGGCTGAGCTGCAATGCCTCTATGACTTGGGCTGGCGCAGGGGAATATTCATGGTGGATGACAACTTCATTGGCAACAAGCGCAACGTCAAACTCTTGCTGAATGCCCTCAAAGACTGGCAGGCCGAGCACCAATATCCCTTCCGGTTTGATACCGAGGCTTCGATCGACCTCGCTCAAGATGCCGAGCTGATGGATTTAATGGTGGAATGCAATTTTGCAGCGGTGTTTATTGGTATTGAGACTCCTGATGAAGCGAGTTTGGCGCTCACCAAGAAGTTTCAAAATACTCGCGGCTCGTTGAGTGATTCGATCGCTGCGATCACCAAAGTCGGCCTGCGACCCATGGCTGGCTTTATTATTGGCTTTGATGGCGAAAAGACCGGAGCTGGTAAGCGAATTGTGCAGTTCGTTGAACAGTCGGGCATTCCGACTACCACTTTTGCCATGCTCCAGGCGTTACCAAATACTGCTCTCTGGCATCGCTTAGAGCGGGAAGGTCGCCTGAGCAGCCAGAATGCTAACTTGAACCAGACAGCTTTGATGAACTTTGTGCCCACTCGTCCCTTGGCAGAGATTGCCAATGAGTATGTGGAGGCTTTCAATGAGATTTATGAACCCGAAAAGTTCCTCGATCGTACTTACCGCTGTTTCCGTCAAATGGGCGCACCGCGCCACATGCCCCCCGCGCAGTTCCCCGAACTGATTATTTTGCGGGCGTTGTTGTTGGTAATTTGGCGGCAGGGAATTGTGCGCAGCACTCGCTGGAAGTTCTGGCATCATTTGGTAGGAATTTTGGTGCATAATCCCAAGGTGTTCGATCACTATTTGTCAGTCTGTGCCCAAAATGAGCACTTTATGGAATATCGAGATATTGTGCGCCAAGAGATTGGCGATCAGTTGGCCGAGTTGCCCGATGAGCCGATCGTGGTTGCTGAGGTGGTGGAAAAGGTGGCAGCTTAGACAATCAGTTAAACCAAGAGAAGTCCCTATTTACTGCCTGCTCGCTCATTGACAAGAGAATCAGTGTTTCAGGGTTGACGAATGGAGCGCAGTCATATTCACTATCCTCCAAGAAGAAAATTCGATAACCAAGTGCAACTGAGCTGCTGTTTTATCAAAAGTTTCTCAAAACTGGTAATGCCCAGCTCCCACAACAAGTGGTCAGGCTTCAAACCTGACCACTTATCTTCTAGTCAACTCAAGTGACGGTAAATAGCCTAAACTACAGTTCCTCAGCCTCATCTACCTTCTTAGCTTTAATCACTGGTTTACCCAAAGGTTCACCGCTAGATGTAGCAGGAGCCTTATGCTCCCAGGGCTTACCAAAATGTTTTTTGTCGCCGCCGCCGGGAGGCTTACCTTTGCCGCCCTTCGGTCGTAGTGCTGCAATCATTTGACCAGTGCGAATCACCAAATCATCACCCTGACGCAACACGTCAAACTCCCAAAAATTGCCCACCATCTTATCGGCAAAATCACCAATCAGCCTTAGCTTAAACTGGCGAGGCTCAGTATCCTTCTTGCGGGCAGCCTGACGAATTTTCACAAACACCTCCTTCTTCTCCCGCGACTGGAAGACTACCTCACCCCGCACCGAGAAATAATTATCTGGAATTTCCATCGGCTCGATCGATACTGGCACCCCATCCACCGGCTCAATCAACTTCGGTTCCCAAATACCCATAATCTGCACATGTAGCTTGCCATCATCCTTGCGCACCCGAGGATACACCACCCATAAATGAGACTCACCCAGATCTAAATGCTTCTTAGCCAAACTCATAATTCGCCCTAACAGCACCGCATCAATCAAGGTGCCGTCATCAGTGAGCACCGAACCTTTGGTGAACTCTTCTGCCGAAGCTAAATATGCTCCTTTGACTAGGCCGATCGCCCGATACTGCAACGGCTCACTGGCCATTGGAATCGGCATATTACCGCTCAACTCAAACATTGGCAGCGGCGGCGGATAGTCTTTGGGTTTGACCGGCTTACTCGGACGGGGCTTTGCTGCTTCAGGCTTAGGGCTAACCTCCGTCTCTGTTTCAGATTTGGGTTTCTTGACCGGCTTATTGGGTCGAAGTGGAGCCGGTAATTGCTCGGGGGTAAGATTCTCGGAATTCATGGATAGACACTCTGGGGTTTACTCAACTAAAACAATGCTAGCAACAAAGATTGCTAACGGAAAGATTGCCAACTAGTCGCCTCTATCTTAAAACCAGATCGTAAGTTTTAAACGCTGGTTGATCAACAGCGTCTGTTAGGAGGGCGTACCGGTGGTCTTGCGCTGCTTGCGACTCAGGCTAGCCAACAGCTTCACCTTCACCGACTCAAATTCCTCCCGCAGATAAGCTCTGCTGAGCTTTTGCTGGTTAGAGCCTGGAGTAACCCGGCTTTCTTGCAACCACTCTTGGAGTTTTTGCACCTTGGTTTGGGGAATTTTGCCCTTGATCACGCTAACACAGCGGTTTTCGCCCTCTAGACCAAAAAACAGCAGGCGATAAGATTGGGTTTCAGCCAATACACGTAAAGTGTTATCGCTGGTTTGCTTTTTCAGATCGAGATAAGAAGGTAAGAGCCGATGCTGCTGATCGTTGTGGAACAGTGCCGCAATCCACAGCAGCATGGGGTGTGGATTGGCAATAAACAAGAATTGACAGTGAGGCGGATGCTTTTTGTAATATTCTATTTCTTCCCGAGAGAGCATAATCCACAGGGTGGCACTCACCTCGCCCTCGTATTCCATTAACCGGGGGAACACAATCTCGGCGCGGGGCTTATCCATTGGCCAGGTAGACTGCAAGCACAGATCATCCAAGCTTTTAACATCGTTGGATTTAGCGGCTTTGTGGCTGTTGGCAGTGCTAGAAGCAGATAGATAATTTTGTTCAATTCGCTCGATCGACTGCAAAATATCTTCTACATTTGGCGGACGATTGCGCACATCTTTAGCCATACAGGCCATCACCAAGTCTTGCAACTCCTGGGGAATCGCCAGATTTGGCCCCACTTCCTTAAAAGTTTTGGGGGGAGTTTTGTGATGAGCATTAAACCAGCCCTCAAAAGAGCTGCTGGTGGGACGAATCGGCAGTTCACCGCTGAGCATCTGGAACATCATAATGCCCAGACTATAAATATCCGATCGATTATCTAAAGTCTTGCCTTCCATTTGCTCCGGCGAACAATAGGCCGGAGTACCCATAAAGCCAGTAGGTGAGTCATCCGATCGCAGTAGGGCAATCCCAAAATCTAGCACCTTAACAAAATCCCCTAGGGTGGGGTTATGGGTGACAATAATATTACTGGGCTTGATATCGCGGTGAATCACCTGACATAAATTGCCGTCGATCTCGATGCCGTCATGGGCGCAGTCTAACCCCAAACAAATTTGGCGCAAAATATTAAAAAAGCGCGGCAACGGCATCGGCTTTTTGTGGATGACATCTTTCAGGCTGTCACCCTGCAAAAACTCCATCACGTAAAAAGGCACTTCTAGGTCATCTAAACCATAGTCTCGCACCTTGACGATATGAATACTGTTTTCACCCAACAAGGCACTGATGGTGGCCTCCTGCATGAATCGATCGCGGATTCTTTGGGTGATGCTAGCTTTGGATAAAAATTTGACGGCGACCTTCACCCCGCCCAACAGCATGTCTTTAGCCAGGTAGACTTGCCCCATCGAGCCTTTACCAGCTATTTCCATGAGCTGATAACGCTGGACAACTAGCCGACCATAGTTACTATCTTTGGTCATGACTGTCCTCCGGCGAGGAGAGAATAATTTGTTGCGAACGGGGAGATGCAGTCCATTTCAGCCAGTTAACTTGAGGTAGGTTAGAAGGTGGGCGAAGAGCTAGAAAATACCATGTTTTTATTCATTACATAGATACTAGACTGGCTAAATTAATCGATACTTCTTCAATATGCCCAGCTCTTAATCAATAATTTGTTGCTCAATTCAAATCCGATAAATTTAGCGACCTAGATTTGGTGAACTTTTCCTAACAACACTGCCGATCGAGCACCAGTAACTGTTGGCAAGTTCCCAGGAATATTGTGCCAGCGCCAATAAGCTAATAGAGCGAAAGCGATCGCTTCTTTAAAATCACTGTCTAATCCGGCTTCTGCCGTGGTTAAAACAGCAGCTTGGGGTAAATGGCCTTGCAGCCGTGCCTTCAAAAATTCATTGCGAGCGCCGCCGCCACAGAGCAACACCCGATCGGGCAAGCGCGGTAAAAAGCGTCGATAGCTGTCTGCGATACTGGCCGCCGTTAAGTCTGTGATGGTGGCCAAAAAATCTGCATCGGCTAAGTGAGCCGCATCTTGCCGACAGGCTGCCAAGTATTCTTGGCCAAACAGCTCTCGCCCGGTGGACTTCGGTGGCGGGGTACGGAAATATTCTTGCTGCAACCATTGCTCAATCAAAGCTTGGTCTACTTGGCCCTGCGCTGCCCAGTCGCCATTGGCATCATAGGTTTGTTGGCCATTGGTCAAAGCAATCACCGCCAAATCCATTAAGCTATTTCCTGGCCCCGTATCCCAACCTAATACCTGCGACTCCCAATCGGCGGCAGCATGGGGTGGTAAATAGGTGCAGTTCCCAATCCCCCCAATGTTTTGAATACAGAGGTGGTGCTGAGCATCTCCTAACAAATAGGCATCAGTTTTCGGCACCAGCGGCGCACCCTGTCCCCCAGCTTCAATATCAGCCGTGCGAAAGTCATCGATCGTGGTAATACCCGTGGCCTGAGCAATCACTGCGCCCCGCCCAATTTGCTGGCTGTAGCCTAGTCGCCCCTTTTGGGCAGGCTGGTGAAACACTGTTTGACCATGGGAACCAATCAACTCTGCTTTCATTCCCGCTGGCTGAATTTGCCGCACCGCATCGGCAAAACAGTGGGCGATCGATTCATCTAAAGCCGCCAAATCAGCCATGCTAATTGGTTGACCGGCACAGACATCTAAAATTTGCTGGCGGATAGCAGGCGGGTAAGGATAGGTCTTTCCGGCAACCGAGGTAACTTGCAGATCGCTGGTAGTCCCTTGAATTTCAACTAAAGCAGCATCGATGCCATCTACCGAAGTGCCACTCATCAAACCGATTACTAACATGATGAATTCTTTTTATTTACTAATTATCATCCAGAGCGGGTGGAGCAGCGATCGCTATTGCGGTTGGCAATGGCGGCACTAGCTCGTCAAATAAGGTGCGAACTTTTAAGTCTCGATAAAATTCCTCTTGGCTCAGCTCTACTTTGGATTGTGCTGAGAGCAGTAACAACGCCCAAAAAACCCCCACCCGGTCATGAGTGGTAATTTCCCCTTGATCATTGGCCAGAGTTTTCACCCACAGAGCAATCAGCGCTTCTAGATCAATCCAATCTAAATCCGTGGCTTGCAGAAAAATTTCCAACTGCTCAGCCATTTCTGTCAGATTTTCACCGTGAGCCAGTTCGGCGATCGCTTTGGCCGCCTTACTTGCCGAAAGGTTGGCATGACGCACCTTGCGCTTACCGACTGGTCGATCGCTCATCCGACTGGCGATCGATCGAAGCTGCTCAATCAAATCTTGCAGCGTAACCGGGCGATGTTGCAGCGGGCGGGCGCTAAGACGGCGGTGAATATGCCGTTCTAGGTTAGCCGGGAGTCCTGCCGTAGCTGAAATATCCTCAAAATACAGGTCATCGTCATCTAGGGGTGATTCCTCGGGATCTTGATTAAGGCTGTTGGCCTTTAGCAACACCAGCATTGCCGCCCACAAAAAGGCTTGCCCCGAAAGTGATAAATTAACCTGCCGATCGGCATTAGACAGGCTAGCCGGAATTTTGGTGAGGTGATTATCGATCACATCAATCACCTGGATATCCCAGGGATCAATCTCACCGCGCTGTGCCAAGTCGATCAATAACTCAATGCCCAATTCCGTCAGCGTATGGGGATCAAGATCTGGTGAAACATTGCTGGGAGCGTCTTTCTCGGAAACTAGCACCATGATGTGGGAGAGTGTTTTGGTAGATGTTTAGCTGAAATTCTGACTAGGAATCTGTTCCAGAATGAACCGATTGCAGCTCTTGCGGATTGCGAATTAGGTCGATCGTGCTTTTGATTGTGCCAGCGATCGGCACTGCCACCAACACTCCCAAAAACCCGGCTATTTGCAGACCCACCAGCACTGCCAGCAAAATCATCACCGGATCTAAACCAATAAAATCACCCATCAGTTTGGGGGTCAAAAAATTATCTTTGATTTGCTGCAACACAAAAGAGGCCAGAAACACTTCTGCTGCTAGTGTAAAGCTCTTCAGCAGTACCAACATTGTTACTAGACCAATTCCTAAGGTAGCACCCACAAACGGAATTAGTTGGGACAAACCAATCAAAATTGCAAACGACAGGGCAAACGGTACGTCCAGCATCAGGAAAATAACTGTTAGGGCTACGGCCATAAAGGCCCCCAGCAAAAACTGACTGATGAAAAACCGCTGAAAATTCATTCTCAAAGATTCCCCAATTAGCCGTCCCCATTTGCCAGGAAACAGCCCAATCGCACCAGCCCATAGCTTATCCCCATCGATCAAAATATAGACGCTGAGTACCACAATTAGCAGGGAGTCAATGAGACTAGAAGCCGTTCCTAATGCCACTGCTACCGCTTGTTGGGTGAAGCCTTCTAACTGTTTGGGCAAGTTGGAGTTAATTTGGTTCCGAATCACCTCAAAATCTATATTCAAGCCCTTGGTCTTAGCGAATGTCTCTAGGCTAATAATGTTTTGACTGCTGCTCTGGACCCATTTGGGCACCTGCTCAGAAAGACTGGCAATTTGTTCAATCACGATCGGGACAACCGTGACCCCCAAAATAATTAATGTTACTAAGGTGGCGATGAGTACCACACCCACCGCTTGACCGCGACTGATGCCAGTCCGATCAAGCGCTCGGACTAGGTAGTTCAGCAAAAATGCCAAAATCGCCGAGATCGACACCACTGTAATAATGTGTTCAAAATACCTAAAAGCCTGAGAAAGTAGCCAGGTGTTAGCTGCAAAAACCAAGCTCAGCAGCAGCCAAACTAAAAGCTTTCTGGCGTTAATCGATCGCCACATTGTAATCTTGTCGGTAGAAGGTTCACTTGATTCTAGCTGGCTTTGGACTCGAAACTGTCATGCATTTAGCATTCATTTGCTCTGTGCTGACCAGTCGTTCGATCGGCAAAATGATAAAACCAGGATCTTTTAGGGGTAAATTAAGAGATAGGTCTATGCACTTCTATCTTTACTTGTGAGCTTTATGAGTTCAGCTTCTTCCGCATCTGAATTATTCATTGATTCCACTAGTGCTGTTTCAATGGGTGCTGTTTCCACCGGTGCAACACCAACAGATTCAGCCGAACAGCCCGGAATCCCAGCTTATTTGCGCCAAGCTTTGCAAATGCTCGATCTTCAGCCAGAAGCTGAAGTTGCTAAGTACCGGGCCTATAAAGAAGGCAAAGTCGTCACTCCCACCTACGAAAAAATTAATCCAGTACTAGCTGCGCCCGAAGAAGAAGAGGATGAAGATTACGAAGAAATTCCTCCTTCTGAGCCTTTTGCTGTAATAGAACACGCCCGCGCCTACGGTTCTAATGCGGAGCCAGCCGGTAAGTTAGTATTCAAAGATTCTGAGCCACCTGCTGCCAGTCTCGATCTGAGCATGTTGCCACCAGGAGAAATTTCTTCTGCCCGCAATGAATATTTACCTGCTTCTCAGGAGCTGTGGCGCAGCCTCGGGAAGCCTGCTGCTCCCGCCGAAATTCCGCTACCAAAATGGAAATTGCCAGTGGCGCTCGGCTCGGCTTTAACCGCTGTAGCGGCAGTGAGTGGCATGACCTATGTAAATCTCCACCCCACTCTGTTACAGCAGGTGCCAGTGGTTGCCCAATTAACGGCACCTCCAGTTATGCCGGCCATTCCACCGGGTCAAAATTTGGCTGGGCCAGATCTGGCCATGGGCGAATTTACCGATCTGGGCTTGGGCAACATCAATTCTATTACCTTGCCCAATAGCAGCAATCAAATCGCGCAGGCTCCAGTCGCTGCCGCTCCGGTCAATACTGTTCCGCTCACTACCCCAAACCCGGCACCACCTACAGCTCTCTCTGCCATTCAACCGCCAGTTGCTACGGCAACCTCACCCACTGCTGCAACTGGCACCACCCGCCTATCAGATACCCTAGTGCGAAATCTCTTGCCCCCGAACATTCAACAAATGGCCGGCAGAGACGTTTCACAGCCATCGGCGGCTGTTCCTCAGTCTGTTGCTCCCCAGTCCTCTGCCCCTCAGCCATCGGTGCAAACTCCCGCACCTTATGTACCCCAAACACCTAACCAGCCCAAAAACAAAAAAATCTCTGATACCGCTACTAGTACGGCTCCTTACCAAGTGATGGCCAAGTATGTAAACCCGATCGGCTTTGAAAAAATTCGTACTATCTTACCCGATGCCACTCGCTCAGGCGATCGGATTGTACTGGGCAGCTTCAGCGAAAAAAACCTAGCTAAAAATCTGGTGAAAAAGCTCAAACAGCAAGGTATCGAAGCCTGGTTGAAGAATAGCTAAAAAATTCGTTTTGCACGCCCACGTTTGGGATAAAGGGTTGGGGGATAACTGCACTTCCGCGATTATCCCCCAACCCCTCATTTCTAGATAATCTTGCCGATCAAACCAGCAATATCCTCCATCACATTGCCATCACCATCTTGGTCAAGCATTTTGGTAGCCATGCCTAGCAAATCATTACCACCACTGCTCCCAGCCGCAGCGCCCAACAGTTGCGCCATGCCGCCTGCGTCTAAGCCATTAGTCTGACTAGATTTACCTAAAGCCCCCATCACGATCGGAGCCAAAATTCCCAGCAACTGCATCGCAGAACCCGAGCCTATCCCCGATTGTTGACCAATCACATTAGCAATGGCGTTGCCATTGCCACCTAAAAATTGCCCCAAAATAGCGCTGCCTACACCGCCACCTGCTGAGTTACCCAGAAAACCCATTACATCGTCTATGATAGAGTGATCATGATTTTGTGCTGCCTGGTGTAATTCATCAGCTCCATTGCCATCTGCCGCATGATTTCCCATTGCCGAAAGCATCATCGGCAAGGCCATATTAATTGCCGATTGAGTCGCACCGCTGTCCGAACCGATCTGTTGAGCGATCTGACCGATCGCTGGGCCGCCAAGTTGGCT
>JAAFHZ010000142.1 GCA_013297675.1 Synechococcales cyanobacterium bin59.metabat.ball.084
CGTTGCTTCCCAGTCTGCTGCCGGGACTTTGATTCCACCCAAGTCAATTTCTTCAGTCATGCACTCTAACCTACCTCATCTTGCCTGCTATGATCCTTAATTTTCGTTAACCCCTCGGACACTTACGTTTTCCCATTGTTGAATGGCCTTTTGGGCATTGTTATAGGCCGCAGAACCAGGAGGAATGACCCGGGCAATGTTCACGGCTCTTCCCAAGTCTTGACCGGCGATCGCTTGGGCTTGCTGGAGTAGAGAACTACTCCATTTATCGATCGAAGTTCTGGCCGATTTGTAAGAGCCGGAGCCTTGCGGAATTCTATCCGCAGCTTCGATCGCTCCCAAAAGGGCTTCGGGGGTACCTTGGGTTGCTAGTTGTTGAGCCGCTGCTAACTGTTGTCCAGTTTGGGTGTCGCCGGTCCAAGCACCGATTCTTTCTTGGGCTTGACCATAGAGCGCCCGACCAGCTCCAATTTTGCGGGCTAGGGCGATCGCGGCGGCAGTGTTGCCACTGCGGGCTTGTTGTTCGGCGCTTTCTAAAATAGGTGCATCTTCCATGCGCTGCAATTGCCCAGTCCACTGCTGAATTTTTTGCTGTCCTTGGTTGAATAATGCTCGACCGGGGCGGATTTGCTGCATTTGGGCAATACCTTGGAGCAGGGCTGCGGGGGTGCCGCTGCTAGCGGCCTGTTCGGCTGCCTGGTAATAGGGCTGATCTTGGCTGACTTGAATTTGATTTCGCCATTCGTTGATGGTGGTGGCTGCCTGTTTGGCTAGAGGATTGCTGGCCGGAATCTGGCTAGCTTCTTTGATTGCTAGCTCCAAATCTGCCGGTTGGCCAGAAGCCGCCATATTCTTGGCACGCTGTAGATAGGCTAAATCAGAAATTTCTAACTGCCAGCCCGTTAATAGCTCTTGGGCACGAGCATAGACCGAGCTTTCGACTTTTACGGCTTGTGCCATGCCGATCGCTTTTTCTAAATCACCGATCGTGCTATTTCTAGCGAAAGATTGAGCTTGGGCGATCGCACTGACATCATTTAACTCCGCCTGAATTTCTGGCGAAGCAGGAATTTGGCGGGTAATTTCTAGCACCGTTTGCCAGTTATTTTGGTTGAGCTGGGTTTTGGCAATGTTCAGCATTTGCTTGCCAGATTCAGCAATCAAATCTTGAGATTCTTTATAGGCGTAGCTTTTTTTGTCAATTTTGCGGGCAATCGTAATAGCTTTGAGTAAGTCTTCGAGCTTACTGCTTTTAATTAGCTTGTGGGCAACATCCAGTTTAGCGCTGTCTTCTTTGGCTACTTGTACTCGATCGGAGAGTTCTTGAAACTTGGTAACACCCCAATATTCGTTACCGAGCTTGGTGAGTTTGGCGGCATATTGATAAGCCTCTGCCCAGCGCGAATTGCGCAATAGTCGCTCGGTCTTGGCGTACAGTTCTTCGGCTTCTTTCCAGTTCTTTTGCCATTTTTCGACGCGCTTTTGCACTGCGCCATAGGCTTTGACGTTTTTGGGGACTAATTTGGTTGCTTCTATTGCTCCTGTGATATCGCCTTTTTGGTAAGCTCCTTCGGCTAATCGCAATAGCTCGATCGACCACTGTTGAATGTTGGCATCGACAAAATCTCGCAAGGGGTCATCAGCCGGAACATCTTTGACGAAATTAAAAGCGGCAATTAAATCTTTGAGGGTTTTTTTGCCAGCAGCAGCTTGACCACAAGATACCCGCAGCGAGGCCGGAGCCATGGGTAAAAACAGTTCAGGACAATTGGGGACTGCTTTGGGGTTAAAGAGCATTTGTATGGCAATGTATCCCATGCCGCCACAAAGCCCGCAGGTCATAATTGCCCAAAAAACCCAACTGCGCAAAAATGGCAGTTTCAACCACTGGGGCATTTGGGTCATCAAGGTTTTGGTGAACGTCGATGACTGATTGAAGTCAAAGCGTAAGTGTGTCTTAGGCAACGCTACACTTCCTGATACTGATAAGGATTGTTAAAAACCATTGCGGTTTTGACCATTATCTCACTTTCGATTATAAAACTGTCAAGCGCAAGATGGCAGATCTTACCAGTTTTCGCGGCGTTTTAGGGCAAAAATGTTTCGGTAAAAATGGATGGGTAAAAACAATGAGGTCAAAGCTCGAATCATCGGTTGGGACTTAGATCCCGCATGTCGCAAGGCCGAGACAAAGACCTTACCCACAATACAGAACGAGGGAATCAACTTATGGAAGACATACAACAATGGATTGGTATTGATGTCTGCAAAAGATGGCTTGATGTTCACGTCAGACCAGTAGATAAAATTTTTAGAGTCAGCAATGATGCTAGTGGAATTCAGGAGTTGTTGATAACTTTTTGCTTATCACTTACCCTCTCTGTTTTAGCGAGGGTAAGCTTCACCTTTATAAAATTATAAATTGACTACCATAGCTTTCTGCTGACTATACAAAATTATCGATCGACTTAGCCACATTCGATGCCCGCCACCGAAAGGTCTACAATGAAACCCTGTACTAATTCCAAACCTCACCGTGACAGTCAGAGTTCGCATCGCCCCTAGCCCCACTGGCAACCTCCACATCGGCACCGCCCGCACCGCAGTATTCAACTGGCTCTACGCCCACCGCCACGGTGGCCAATTTATTCTGCGCATCGAAGACACAGATACCGAGCGATCGAAAACCGAATACACCCAAAATATTCTCGATGGCCTGAAGTGGCTAGGCTTAAACTGGGATGAAGGCCCTTTTGCTCAATCCGATCGGCTAGAACTCTATCGCCAAGGCATCCAAAAGCTGCTAGACAGCAAGCTAGCCTACCGCTGCTACACCAGCAGCGCCGAACTCGACGAACTCCGTGCCACCCAAGAGGCCCGTGGTGCCGCCCCTCGCTACGACAACCGCCACCGCAACCTCACCCCCGAGCAAGAAGCCGAATTCGTGGCCGCTGGTCGGCAGCCAGTAATCCGCTTCATGATCGACGACCAGCGCGAAATTAGCTGGATCGATGCCGTGCGCGGTAAAGTCTCCTGGCAAGGCAGCGACCTGGGCGGCGATATGGTGATCGCCCGTGCCGCTCAAGATGGAGCCAATCATGATGTTGGTCAACCGCTGTACAATCTAGCGGTGGTCATTGACGACATTGATATGCAAATCACCCAAGTAATTCGCGGTGAAGACCATATTGCCAATACTGCCAAACAGATTTTGCTCTATGAAGGCTTAGGAGCAGCTATTCCCGAATTTTCTCATACGCCGCTAATTTTGAGTCCGGCTGGTAAAAAGCTCTCCAAACGCGATGGCGTGACCTCAATCTGGGATTTTAAAGACATGGGCTATGTGGCCGGGGCCTTGACCAACTACATGACCTTGCTGGGCTGGTCGGCTCCTGATGCCCAAGAGATTTTTAGCTTAGATGAGGCGGCGAAACAGTTTAGCTTCGATCGAGTGAACAAAGCCGGTGCCAAGTTTGATTGGGACAAGCTGAACTGGGTAAACAGCCAGTATCTACACAAAATGACTCCCGAGGAGTTACTACCAGAACTAATTCCTTTCTGGGAAGCCGCCGGTTATCAAGTTGATGCCGCCGCCGATCGGCCTTGGTTGCTGCGCCTCGCGGCTCTAATCGGTCCAAGCTTAGAAACCCTCAAAGGTGGCTTTGAAGAACGCACCGGTTTAACCACCCAAGGCGGCGTAGAAATCAGCCGCACTTTCTTTACCGCCAATCCCACCTTGGGCGCAGAAGCTATTGCCCAATTGGGTCAAGAGGGAGTTAAAGATATCCTGACTAGCTTACAAACCGCTTTAGCTGAGCTGGCAGAGATTGATGAAGATGGAGCGAAAGGCTTGCTCGATCGAGTCACTAAAGAGCAAGGTGTCAAAAAAGGCGTAGTGATGCGTAGTTTACGGGCTGCTCTCACTGGCGAAGTGCATGGTCCAGATTTGATTCAATCATTAATTTTGTTGCATCAACATCATCTGGCAATTCCTCGGTTACAGGCAGCTTTAGCTACCTAAATTGATGACTATTACTCTCCAAGCAGAAGCTAAGGAATTTATTAAATTAGCAATTCCTTTGGCTGGTGCCCAATTGGCTCAATCAGCCACCGGTTTTGTAGATACTCTGATGATGGGCTGGCTAGGGCCAACTGCCTTGGCCGGTGGCGGCTTGGCAGCATCGCTATGGATGATGGTATTAGTAGTTTCCTCTGGGCTAGTCTTGGGTATTACCCCGGTGCTAGCTGCGGCTCAGGGAGCCGGAGATCGATCGCTCTCCAAATCTCTCGCCCATCAGGGATGGTGGTTAGCGGGTTTGGTGTCGATCGGGGGGACGTTGCTGGTTTGGTTTTTGCCAAATTTACTGATTGGCCAGCGCCCGGAAGTGGTCGCTGAAGCCCGCATTTACCTTCAGATTATGGCTTGGGGCTTTTTTCCGGCCTTGACTTTTGCCATGCTCAAAAGTGTGGTGGCGATCGTTTCTGCGCCGCAGGTGGTCACGATAGCCATTGTCACCGGGACGATCGCTAATTGCATTGGTAACTATGCTTTGGGCTTTGGTAACTTTGGCTTTCCGGCTCTGGGTTTATCTGGCTTGGCGATCGCTAGCGTGATGAGCGTCTGGCTAATGTTGGTAATTTTAGTTGTCCATTTGCTGCGGCGCTTACCTGGTCAGGGCTTTGTGACTTGGCGGATGCCCCTGAATCTACCAGTGCTGCGCCAAATTCTACAAATGGGTTGGCCTTTAGCAGTAGTATTCGGTTTAGAAATTGGCTTGTTTACTACCGTAACGTATTTAATGGGATCTTTTGGCACAGAGGCTTTGGCGGCTAATCAAATTGTGTTTCAAACTACAGTTATTACTTTTATGGTGCCATTTGGGATTTCGATGGCGACAACGGTAAGGGTAGGGCAGTATTTTGGCCAAAAAGACTGGTTGGGAGTAAAACGATCGAGCAAAATATCACTATTGCTGAATATTTCATATATGTCGGTAACAGCTCTGGTCATGCTGTTTTTCCCCCGCTCGATCGCTGGCTTGTATTTGAACTTAGCTGATCCGCACAATCGGGCAACGATTGATTTAACCATCCAGCTTTTGCGGGTAGCTGGGGTGATGCAGATTGGTGATGGTATCCAAACAACTATGGTGAGCACTTTACGGGGGTTGCAAGATGTGCGTACTCCCATGCTGTTGGGGTTTGTAGCTTTTTGGTGTGTGGGGTTGGTGTTTGCTTATTTTTGGGGTTTTTATTTACAATGGGGAGCAGTAGGTTTATGGATGGGGCAATGTTTGGGGGTACAGGTGGCGGCGCTGACTTATTATTTCCGCTTTCAGCGATCGATCAATAAATTGCAGTTTCAAGGCAAGTAAAATAATTAAATCCACCTATAATTACAGCTATGTTCCCCATCATTTATACCGATGATTTTTTGTTGCACCAAACCGGCGCTTTTCATCCCGAAAAGCCCGAGCGACTGACGGCGATTAAATCGGCCTTGCAGCAAGCTGCTTGGGCTGATCAACTGGATTGGCGATCGCCTACTGCGGTTAGTGATCGATCGCCGTTACCTTGGATTGAGCAAATTCATCCCACCCAATATATTCAAGCTGTCCAGCAGATCAGTGAGCGGGGCAGTGGGGCGATCGATGCCGATACTATTGTTTCGGCGGCGACTTATGATATTGCCCTTCTTGCCGTCAACGCTTGGATTGATGGGGTAGAGCTAGCCATGCATGGTCAACCGGCTTTTGTGCTCGCCAGACCACCGGGGCATCATGCTGAACCTAAACGGGGCATGGGGTTTTGTCTTTTTAGCAATGGGGCGATCGCGGCGAATTATGCTTTGGCTAATGGCGCGGAGCGAGTCGCTATTTTAGATTGGGATGTGCACCATGGGAATGGCACTCAGGCAGTAGTGGAAGGCAATCCCCAGTTAGCCTACTGTTCACTCCATGAGTTCCCCCATTATCCCGGCACCGGGGCAGCTAATGAGACTGGTATTCATCGTAATGTTTTGAATTTACCCATGAAAGCCGGGAGTTCAATCGATCAATATCAGCCATTGTTTGAATCAAAAGTGTTGCCATTCTTGCGCAATTTTCAACCCGATTTATTAATTGTCAGTGCTGGCTATGATGCCAATAAAGATGATCCACTTTCTAGTATTGCATTGCAGCCAGCCGATTTTGGGGTTTTCACTGACTACTGTTTGCAGGTAACTCGTAAGATTGTTTTTGGTTTAGAGGGTGGTTATGATTTTGGGTCTTTAGGGAAATCGGTGGTTGCGACGATCGATCGTTGTTTTGTATAAAGTTGTTTTACATAAATGAGCATTGAATTCGGCGATCGCTGCTTTGGCCAAAACATCAGATTTACCATTTTCAATATCTTTTTCTAATTTTATAAGAAATTCAACGGCTCCACATCGATCGACATACTCACCCCATCTGCCACGGTAGGAATCACGGGGATCTGCAAGGCTGATCCCGGTAAATACTTCAACATAATCTGCCAGCGATAGCGATTCGCCACCCGTAACACCATCGCTGGACTAGGCCCTAGCACCTGATATAAATCACTACAATTTATTAAAAACTCTGCAATCCGCTCAGTTTCGGTTTCGACTAACCGACCATCAGCACTACTAAATCGCAGCAGCACCATCCGGCCAAAGGGCGGATAGTTTAATGATCTTCGAGCATCTAATTCGCTGCCCACAAACTTGTGGTAATTCTGACCAATTACTGCTTGCAGGGTAGGATGCTCGGGGTTATAGGTTTGCAGAATAGCTTTACCCGGTCGATCGCCCCGCCCACAGCGACCAGCTACCTGAGTTAAGGTCTGAAAAGTCCGCTCCGCCGCCCGATAATCAGACATATTCAACAAACCATCAGCAGTCACAATCCCTACCAAAGTCACTTGGGGTAAGTCAATTCCCTTCGCCAACATTTGCGTTCCTACCAAAATATCTGCTTGGCCTGACCCAAAGTTGGTCAAAATCTCTCGGTGCATTCCTTTGTTGCGCGTAGTATCACTATCAAACCGCAAACAGCGAAGCTGAGAAAAATTAGTGGCCAATTCTTCCATCACTTTTTGGGTGCCACTGCCAAAAAACTTTAAATAGGTTGAGTCACAAGTAGGGCATTGCTTAGGTTGTAATGCAGTGTAGTTACAATAATGGCAGCGTAATAAGGGCTGACCATGAGCTTGATGATAGGCCAAAGACACATCGCAATGGGGACATTCCAAAGCATTGCCACAGCTCCGACAGCTCACAAAAGTACTGTGGCCGCGCCGATGAATAAATAGAATTGCTTGCTCTTTTCCCGGTTCTAATTCTTGCAGCGCCTGCTTCAGAGCATTGCTAAAGATCGATCGATTGCCTTCTTTCAACTCCTGGCGCATATCGACCACTTGCACAGTGGGCAGACCTTGACCAGTCACCCGATCGGGCAAGGCCACATAGCTCCAAGTGCCAATCTGGGCAGCTAACCAGCTTTCCAGCGCCGGGGTTGCCGAACCCAGCACTACCGGACAATTGGTGAGAGCCGATCGCCATTCAGCCACCAGCCGCGCATGATAGGTGGGCATGGGCTGATCTTGTTTAAAGCTGCCATCATGTTCTTCGTCTAAAATAATCAATCCCAGGTTTGGCAGGGGTGCAAAGACGGCTGATCGGGTGCCAATCACAATTTGGGGCGTAGGCAACAGCATTTGCCGCCAGCTATCGTAGCGTTCACCATCACTAAGAGCACTGTGATAGACCAATATTCGATCGCCAAAACGGGCGCGAAATCGATCGGTGAGCTGGGGAGTCAGACCAATCTCGGGCACCAACATTAACACTGATTGCTGGCGATCTAAGACAGGTTGAATGGCATGGAGATATACTTCGGTTTTGCCGGAGCCGGTGACTCCATGGAGCAAGATTTTCTTGGGTAATCCTAGCAGGTTAACAATGCTTTGGACGGCGCTCTGTTGAGCCGGAGTGAGTTGATAATTTACGGTGGTTTGCCAAATGCCGGAGGTCAGATCGCGACGGATGATTTCTCGATCAATGATTTGCACATAGCCATCGCTGGCTAAATTATCCAGGGTTTTTTTAGTCGTTTGAGCTTGTTTGAGATATTCCGTAAGCAGCATCTCGCCGCCCTGCTGTTGCAAAAAAGCCAAGATTTCTTGTTGACGTTTGGTGAGTTCTAAGTTGCGGGGATTGCCGGTTAAGACCGCCGCAAGCTGCTGTTTGGGTTTGGCTACTTTGGGCGGTTCTAAGTAAGAAACCACTAGCTGAAATTTATGAAGTTGACGTATTCCCGCACCGCCGCCGCGCACCTGCTGCATCAGGTATTGCCAGCTATAGTCTCGCTGTTCGGTAGCTTGGAGCAAGGCCACAATCTGTTGAGCCGTGGGTAATAAGCTCATTTGGTAACGTTCTAGCTGATCCGCCGTGCCAATTAACTTTACCCGCCGTTGCGATCGACCTAAAATTCCTGGTGGCAGAGCAATCCGAATCACCTGCATCAGCGGGGTGTGATAATACTCCGCCACCTGTCGCAGTAAAGTCCAGTAGTCCGCCGAAAAGAACCCCGCACAGATGATTTCGCCTACTTCTTTGATACTGGCGGGGTCTAGGTGCGCCGGAATTGCGGTGCTGCTGCGCACCACGATCGCCCCTAAAATTTGATGGCCAAAGGGCACCGAAACAATGTCACCCACTCCAATACTGCGATCGGCAGCGTAGGTATACAGCCCTTGGATGCCGGGGCAATCGACTAACACTTCAACCCATTGGGTCGAGGCAGTCTCTGGGGTGAAAGCGGCGGGATTCATGCAGGTCGGCGTTAAGAGAGCGCACAGACCATGATAATACAAAGGTTCGCCTTTTGGATCAACCTTGTGGATCAATAAGGCGGATCAAAACAGCATAAATCCTACCCAGAGCGCCGCAAACTGTTAAAGTATGTAAAGCTTCTTGTGTTATTCCCAGACCCCCGCGTGCAGATTCACTCCACATTTGCAGCCATTGCCAAACCCACTGCCATTGCGCTCGGCAACTTCGATGGAGTCCATTGCGGACACCAGCGGGCGATCGAGCTACTTTTGAATCACACTGGCTCTCTACATTCCACGGTGGTCACATTCGATCCCCATCCCCAGCAGTTTTTTTCGGGTCAACCGCGCCAGTTGTTGACCACCGTGCCAGAAAAAGCCAAATGTTTGGAGTCTTTGGGTATTGAACAACTGGCGCTGCTGACTTTTGATGATTATTTGGTGCATTTGACTCCTGCCGAATTTGTCACCAAAATTTTGCACCAAGAATTAGCAGCCCAGCAGATTGTTATTGGTGCTGATTTTCGGTTTGGTTATCAGCGCACGGGTGATGCAATGCTGTTAACTCAGCTAGCGGCTGAATATGGTATTAAAACACATGTTTTAGAGTTGGAGTTCGATCGAGATAAAAGAATTGGCAGCTCAAGAGTCCGAGCGGCATTGTTAGATGGCGAATTACGAGAAGTCGATCGGCTCCTGGGGCATAGCTACAGTATTTCGGGGTTAGTAGTACCTGGGCAGCAGCTAGGCCGGACTTTGGGTTTCCCGACTGCAAATATTGAATATCCACCCATTAAGTTTTTGCCCCGCTTAGGGGTTTACTGTGTGCGGGTAGATACAGAGCAAGAACAGCAGCTTCCTGCTGTCATGAATATTGGCAAGCGTCCGACGGTAAATGGCCAAAGTACTTCGGTGGAGGTACATGTACTAAATTGGTCAGGAGATTTGTATGGTCAGCAACTCACTATTTATTTAGATCAGTTTTTGCGCCCAGAGCAAAAGTTTTCGGGCTTACCAGAACTTACCAATCAGATTCAGGCCGACTGTGTAGCAGCGCAGAAGTTCTATGGTGCTGACAATTAAAATGAGCGATCGAACAGTTATCCGACAGCCCGCCTGCTATTATTGGTAAATTCTTCGTCAGAATTTTAAAAACTAATTAAAACAGGAGGGTTCATCGTGACCAAAACTAAAATTGCTAATGCTTCAGATATCAGCGCCAGCGGCGTAACCAAAGTCTCCGCCGGTGGTAAATCTTTGATCGTCAGCCAAAAAGACGGCAAATATTGCGCGATCGCCAACAAATGTCCGCATCTGGGCTTGCCCTTAGCCAAAGGCAAAGTAGAAAATGGTGTGATTGCTTGCCCTTTCCATGGCTCCAAGTTCGATCTTTGCAGCGGGAAAAACGCTGGCTGGGTAGACTCGGTAATGGGTATGCCCGCGCCAACTTGGGCAACCAAAATCATCGCGGCGGGGAAAGCTCCTACCGATGTGGATA
>JAAFHZ010000143.1 GCA_013297675.1 Synechococcales cyanobacterium bin59.metabat.ball.084
AGCTGACTATGGCAAGTATAATACTAGTATTCCTGGGGTGTTCGCGGCGGGCGATTGTCGCCGTGGCCAGAGTCTGGTGGTCTGGGCTTTCAATGAAGGTCGAGGCGCTGCTCGGGAATGTGATTTGTATTTGATGGGCAGTACTGATTTGCCCTAATCACCCTAATTCATCGTGGTGTTGCTGACCGATTTATTGGTTGCAAAATTTTTACGCAGAAATTACACAACAGAGGTTATTAAGATGGACACTTCACCCCAAGCTGCTTACGACAATTTAAAGTTGTTGGAACAGACAGATGTAACGAATAGTGCGATTTATCGGGAGTTGGCACAAGATGTTTTGGCTGACCCGGAGGTGAGTTTGACTTGGCGAGAGGCGATCGCCGATCGGCTGAGTCAGGCAAATCATCTGTTAACTACTAAATCGATGACCGACGAAGATAGCTATTAATTTCAGACAAAAGTGCGACTTTTTCAAGAAGTCGCACTTTTGTTTAATGGTTTTATTGGGACGAAATCCTGATCTGGTTAATGCAAAGATCCTGTGTTTCAGTGATCTAAAAAAGCAAATGACCAGATAAGCTGGTCATTTGTCTGATTAATAGATATTTTTTTTAATCGATCGCAATCGTAGTAGGGGCTGTTGCCGTCGGTGGTGGGCTATTGTCGATATGAGGGCGGCGGTATTCTGCATATAGCCGATCGCGCCAAGCGAAAAATATTTCATAGGCGGGGTTATCGGCAAAGCCAGGAATTCCTTTACCTTTGAGGTTACTAGGAATATTCAAATAAGGGCCTTCCGGGATTTTAATGGTCATACTCAGAGCTGCCACTGTCAGATCTACCAAAGTTGGTTGATTGCCCAATAAATAAGGGGTTTCGCCCAAAATTGTACAGACTGCTGCCATTTCACGATGCAGAGACTCTTCGACCTCCTTCAAATTGGCTGGGGACAAGCCCACACCCATACCCACCACATCAAACAGCTCATTGGGAATCGCGCTGACCAAGTTTTTAAAAATATCTGGGGTGCCGCTGGGTAAGATCGAAGAGCGCAGACTGTTGTTCTTCAATGCTCCTAATAGGCATTTTCGGCTCTTGACTCCGATCGAGTTATCCGCCCATTCTTCCATAATGGTACAGAAGGCTCTGGCCTTGGCATCACCAAGAAATAGGGGCTTATCAGGATAGGTTTTATCTAAATACATGGCGATCGCCGTAGAATCGGCCACAATAGTATTTCCATCTTTGATCACCGGCACCTGTCTTTGGCCAGAGATCCGCAAAAGTTCTAGTTGACCGACTCCCGGCACCACCTCAATTTTTCGGTATTGCAAGCCCTTAAAGTCTAAAATCAACCGTGCTTTTTCAGCAAACTGTGATAATTCAAATTGGTAAAGTTCTATCATGTGCTTGTGCGCTAATGGCCGGTAGGTTTGCTTGGGTACGAATGTAGACCTAGAAGTCATTATAATTCCTTCGTTAGAAGAATATTCTTTCTCAGTACTTTTTGTATGGTAAGTAGAAAAATCTTATTAACTTGCGCAGGTACTGGCCTGTTGTTGGCACTAATCACAGTACATCAAGCCATCACCACCCACCGTGCGCGGAGCGTCTTCAGCGAAAAATTGGTCTTCGGAAAAGAATCAGATGCAGCGCTCCAGACAAACCAGCCTAACGACCTGAACAGTCGCTTGCAAGCCATCACGGTCAAAATTTTAGCTGGTCGGGAAAGTATTGGTTCTGGGACTATTTGGCGATCGAACAACGGTAGCAGCCAAGTAATTACCAATTCTCATGTGCTTGTTGCCCAACAACAGCCCCTGTTTATCCAGACTGCCGACGGTCAAATACATCCTGCTACAGTAGTCACTCCAGTGAACTGGAATAGTTTAGATTTAGCTGCGCTGCAATTTCAGGCCAAGCAGAATTATCCTACGGCTAAGATCGATCGGACAGCTAATCTGCAAGTGGGTGCAGCAGTGTTAGCGGCGGGCTTCCCCCAAAACGGCAAAAGCACCCTCACGATTAAAGAAGGTGCTGTTACTCATATTCTTAACAAGCCTCTAGCTGAGGGCTATCAGGTAGGTTATAGCAGCGAAGTAGCCAAAGGCATGAGCGGTGGACCATTAATCAATCAACAAGGCAGCCTGGTAGGAATCAATGGAATTCATTCTCAACCCCTTTGGGATGCCGCTGAGACCTTTGCCGATGGCACAGCGGTAGATGAACCACTGCTTTCAGAAATCGGGGAAGCTAGTTGGGCGATACCGGTTTATCGATTGGATTAGCTGGTTGGTCAACTTGGGGTGCCGGTACTGGAATTGGCACCGCCGCTTCGGGGCTAGTAACATCCAGATTACTTGGGATGTTGGCAGTGGGCAAAGCGTTAGCCGCCGCAATGCGCACCTCCAAAGCCTTGAGGGCACGGGCATATTGTGGGTCTTGGATGGTGCCTAAGCGCTTGCGATCTTTGCGAATAGCATCAATATCAGCGGGCTTCAGACCAACTTTGACATCTGGCTGAATACCTAACTTGTTAATATCTTTGCCGCTAGGAGTATAGTATTTGGCGATCGTCACCGCCAAACCAGAGCCATCGCTCAGTTGACGCACTGACTGTACCAAGCCCTTCCCAAAGGTTTTTTGACCCACCAAAACGGCACGACCATTATCTTGCAAGGCACCAGCCACAATTTCGCTGGCGCTGGCCGAACCATCATTGACCAGCACCACCATTGGTTTTGAGGTCAGAGCAGAGCCATCGGCCTTTTTCTTGCAGTCTGGATCTGGATCGTTACAGCTTCCATTCCGATTGCGAGTGGAAACGATTGTGCCCTCATTCAGAAATAGCCGAGATACTCCGATCGCGCTGGGCAGCAGACCGCCCGGATTAGAGCGCAGGTCTAAAACATAGCCATTGACATTTTTGGCTTCCATCTGTTGGATGGCTTCTTTCATTTCTTTGGTAGCGTTGGCCGAAAACTGATTGAGGCGAATATAGCCCACACCGCCTAAATCATCTTTGCGATATTCTGCTTTGACCGAATGAACATCGATTTTTTGTCTTCTCAGCTTGTGGTCAACTACCGCTTCGGTACCGCGCTGCACGCTGATGGTTACGAAGGTGCCTTCTTCGCCGCGAATTAACTCTACGGCCTTGTTTACATCCAAGCCTTTAGTGCTCTTGCCATTGATTTTAACAATTACGTCCTTAGACAAAATTCCGGCTTTAGAGGCAGGAGTATCATCGATCGGCGCTACCACCACTAATTTTTTGGTTTTAGGGTCTTGGGTAAGCTGCATCCCGACACCCACTAACACACCCGAAATATCGGTAGAAAGCTCATTAAATTCTTTCGGACTCATGAAGCGAGTATAAGGATCACCCAACTTCTTGAGCATCTCGCGCACGCCCTTGTAGGCTTCTTCCTTGTTTTTGTACTCACTATTCACCACGTATTTACGGCGCAGAGCATCCCAGTCATTTTTATTGAAGGTGCCATCTACGTAGCTAAAATTAACCACCTGCCAGACTTCTTCTACAACCTCTTTAGGGTTGCTTTTGAGCAGGGCTACGCCCTTAGAAAGGTGGCTGCTAGTAGCCACAACTGCGGCGGTAGCCAACAGCAGAGTCGTTGCACCGATCGCCAAACGCTTGTTGATTGCTACCATATTTACCGCAAAATATCCAAAATAGTTTTTACGCAAAAGCTCAGGGACTTAACCCTTATTGCCATATCTTAGTCTAACTGAATTTTGCCCTGTTACCGAGGATAAAGCACCAACCAACAGTGAAGTTGATCACTGATTTGTTTATCTGCAAACGATGGATATACCCTTGAAAATGGCATCAGGAGAGTAATTTAGCGATTTTAAAGCATACTGCCGCACCTCATTATTCAGTAAGGAAAGATACAAAAATTTTCCATCACCACCAGTGATTACTAATGCTGTTTCTGGAAATTGACTTTGCCAGTTTAGGTAGAAATCCTTAATGCCTGCTAAGGCGCTGTAAAAAATCCCTGAGCCGATCGCTTCTGCGGTATTCGTAGCCCAACGATTTACTGGTTTAAAATCTGTCTGAAAATTTGGCAGAGCCGCAGTCCCCTGATGCAAAGCCTGCCATTGCAAACGCAGTCCCGGCAAGATGGCTCCACCAATCAACTGTCGATCGGCGTTAACACCAGTAAAAGTTAGCGCTGTCCCGGCATCTATTAGTAACAGTGGATATCCATAAGTTTCGCCAGCGCCTAGGGCTGCTAATGCTCGATCGATGCCCAAGGTAGGATATAAACCCTGCAATGGCACATCGGCCAAAGTTAAAATTCGCTGGGCAAAGGGCTGCCATAGTGCAGTTTGAGTAGGTACCACCGAAGCTAGACACAAAGGAATATGGGCCGGGATTAACCAATCTGGCTGGGCTGTTCGCCAGTCGGTAGTGGGGGAAAAGTAGTCACTGTGCCAAGTCTGCCGTAGTTCCTGACCGGCAAAATACGCCCAGTGCAGTCGGGAGTTGCCGATCGCCAGCGCCAGCCATTCCATAAATATCCTGCTTTGCAAGCAATTGTTAAGAAATAATAATATAATTATGAAGCGAGAAATTTACAATCAAAATCTAACAAACAGCGAAACATGCGTGTAGCAATTGCGGGCGGCGGATTAGCGGGTTTATCCTGTGCAAAATACCTAGTGGATGCCGGACATACTCCGATTCTCTTAGAGAGCCAAGCCATGCTCGGCGGTTTGGTGGCAGCCTGGAAAGACGCTGATGGAGACTGGGTTGAAACTGGTCTACACAACTTTTTTGGTGCTTATCCTAATATGTTGCAGCTCATGGGTGAGCTAGGTATTTTGGATCGCTTGCAGTGGAAGCGCCATGCGTTGATTTTCAACCAGCCGGAGAAGCCGGGAGTACTTTCTTGGTTTGATGTCCCGGACTGGCCAGCTCCTTTCAATATCATTGTTTCGATTCTGCGCAACAACGATATGCTCACCTGGAATCAGAAAATTCGCTTTGCCATTGGCCTGATTCCGGCGATCGTCCGAGGTGATGAATATGTGCTGTCGATGGATAAGTATACTTTCACCGAATGGCTGAAGATGCACGGCATTGGGGAAGATATTAGCACTGACGTGTTTATTGCTGTTTGTAAGTCCTTGAAGTTTATTGACCCCGACGTAATCTCTGCCACTGTGCCCTTACGAGCATTAAATAAATTTCTGCAACAAAAAGATGGTTCTTGCATTGCCTACCTAGACGGCGCACCGCCCGAAAGGCTCTGTCAGCCGATCGTAGACTATGTAACCGAGCGAGGCGGCGAAGTCCATACCAACTCCCCATTGAAAAAGATTGTCTTAAGACCTGACGGCACCGTGGATAAGTTAATCATTCGCGGTGTGGATGGCAACGCTGATCGAGATATTCATGCTGATGCTTTTGTTTCGGCAATGTCGGTAGATGCCATGAAGGCTTTTATGCCTGAGCCTTGGCAAGCAATGCCTTACTTTCAACAGCTCAATGAGTTAGAGGGCGTGCCGGTAATTAATATTCAGATTTGGTTCGATCGCAAGCTCACCGATATTGACCACACTTTGTTCTCTCGATCGCCTTTGTTAAGCGTGTATTCGGACATGAGCAACTCTTGCAAAGAGTACGCCAACCCCGATAAATCGATGCTTTCGCTAGTATTTGCTCCGGCTGAGGGCTGGATCGAGAAATCTGATACAGAAATCATGGCGGCCACCATGGGCGAACTGGCTAAGCTGTTTCCTAATCACTTACCAGAGCCAGCGCAGGTGTTGAAGTATCATGTGGTGAAAACTCCTCGATCGATCTACACCGCTATCCCTGGTCGGGAGCAGTTCCGGCCAACTCAGGTCACGCCGATCGCCAATTTCTTTTTATCGGGAAGCTACACTGCTCAGATTTATTTTGGCAGTATGGAAGGTGCGGTATTGTCTGGCAAGCTAACCGCCCAGCGGGTGGCAGAGCAGGCTGTGACGTTGACCAAAGAACTGGTCGCAAGCTAGTTTCGATTCAGAATCCACTTTAGCAAGTCTGGCGAGTAACGAATAATGGTAAGGTCAAGGAGACAAAAAAATTGAACGGTAACTTACATCACATCACCCTGTCCGGCTTTGAGGAATTGTCTCCTCCTTTTGTCCCGGACGTTTCCCCCCAGATGCTACAACTGCCTCACCCTTCCGTTTCATCTAACCGTTTGCCGTCTTTGGCAGAATCTTACGAACTGTGCCGCCAAGTGATCGCGGAGTGCGGTAAGACTTTTTATCTGGCCACTTTGTTGATGTCGGAGCCAAAGCGTAAGGCCATCTGGGCGATTTATGCTTGGTGCCGTAATACCGATGAGTTGGTAGATGGCGCTGGGGCTGGTGATACTACTTTAGAGACTCTGGATCATTGGGAAGCTCAGCTTAAGTATGCTTTTGCTGGGAAGCCGATCGATAAATATGATGTGGCCTTGGTAGATACTATTCAAAAATTTCCTGATCTCCAGATGCAGCCTTTTCAGGACATGATTGCTGGTCAGCGGATGGATTTGTGCCAAAGTCGCTATCAGAATTTTGAAGAGTTATCTTTATATTGCTATCGGGTAGCGGGTACTGTAGGTCTGCTTTCTAATGCGATCGTCGGCATCGATCATCAGCAGAGTTTTCCGGCTTGGGATGCCGATCGGGGTGCGCCGATCGAAGAAGCGGTTGCTTTAGGCATTGCCAAGCAGTTAACGAATATTTTGCGGGATGTGGGTGAAGATGTGCAGCGCGGCAGAATTTATTTGCCTTTAGATGAACTCGCAGCTTTTAATTACACCGAAGAAGAATTAATTAGAGGCGTAGTTAATCGCCAATGGCGAGAGCTAATGAAATTTCAGATCGATCGGGCGAGACGCTATTACCGCGAAGCTGAATCGGGAATTACATATCTCAGTCCTGATGCCCGCTGGCCAGTCTGGGCAGCTTTGATGCTGTATCAACAGATTTTGGATTCGATCGAGCGCAATGATTACAACGTGTTCGATAAACGCGCCTATGTTACTACCAGCCGTAAGCTCTTGGGTGTTCCCCAGTCTTGGTTGAGAGCGCAGATTAGCTAGTGGAAACTGCTGAGTAAATCGATCGTACTGTTTCCACCTCGGAATCCTAGTTTATCAAAGGATCGATCGTCACTCCAGTACACTTTTTTCCAGACAGTCATAACATGGTTCTACCAATGCCCCGAACTACTGGGGTTAATTTCCGCAGTCTTCAAAGTATTGCCATCTCGGCAAATACGTGTAATGATACGTATCAGTTGCACGGTTCTGAAAAATGTCTAAATACAACGGAAGTATCACAACGACAGGGCGCTCAGAGGCCATTAGGCTAGATAAGGCTCTTTTTAAGCAACATCCTGAATTTCAACAGAAAGCTAAGGTGCAAGCTCATGTGATTGCACCGGGGCAAATGCTCATTTCGTTACTAGATACAGCCCAAGATTCTGAAGTGGATGAAGATCCCGTAGTGAGAGCATTTTTATGTTTTATGGAACAGGATATGTTGCAAAATCCTGAGCATATTCTTCCAATTCCCGAGGATTTACTACATCGAATTTCTGTCCTAACCGAAGGTGTTGAAGTTTCTGATGATGAAATGTTACCTGATGAGATTAGTTTCTAAAAATGCCTTTTTATGCTGAACGTAATGGCTGGAAGCTTTTTTTATACTCAGCTTTTCAAATTTCGCTTGATTCCTTACTCAAAGAAGTTCAAAGGTTGCAGGAAGAACAGCCAGACACCTTTCAAAATCATCCCAAGACCAAGTTGCTTAAACGCATCCTAGAGTTAATTGAAAACGAAATCCCTCAAAATCCGGGCGCAAAAGAATATGCCCAGGGAAACACTTTAGGCACTTCATATCGACATTGGCGCAGGGCTAAGTTTTTAGGTCGATTCCGTCTATTTTTCCGTTATAGTAGCGATGAGAAAATTATTATCTACTCATGGGTGAGCGATCAAAACACTCTGAGAAAATCAGGTGCAAAAACTGACCCTTATGCTATTTTTCTTAAGAAACTTATTTCAGGCGACCCACCAAATGATTGGGAAGCACTGCTTGAATTTTCTGAAGACCTCGATCAAGATTCGTGAGGCTACGTTTTTTTAAGCTAAGAATTGGCTAGTTCTGCTTGCTTAGTGCGAGTTCGATCGGCTAGGTCTTTTTTCCTGTCAAACACTATCTGGGCAGAAGGAAGGTGCTTTTCTTCTAGAAAGGTGTGTAGCAAGGCAGCCGTGATTCTTGGTAGCTTTCGATTCAATGACGCTGATTATGTTGCAATGTAACTATTTCAGATTTCAATAGAAAATTACTGTAGCATAAAAGAATCTAGTATGTAACCAATCTTTTTTAAGTGAGGAAAACTAGCATGAAGCTATTGCCACTTGCTCCCGATCTGATTGCTCATGGACTGTTGTACTCGATCGCTAACCAGCGGATTCATTCTGCTACGCCTCTAGATCCAGAAGAGAACTGGAAGTTTTGGACTGATCATAAATCTCCAGTGCTGAAATGGTTTGCCAAGTCTTATCCGCTCCAACAGTCCCGAGTAGATTATCTCAACCGGATGATGGATTGCGATCATGCCTGTGGTATTGAGGCTCACTATGATGTTTCTAATGACTTCTATGCTTTGTTTTTGGATAAAAAATATCGCTTCTATACTTGTGCAGAGTTTCGGAGTAATCAAGAAACCTTAGAAGAAGCGCAGACCAATAAGGCTGAACATCTTTTGTCTCTGCTGAACTTGCAGGGTTTTGAGAAAATCTTAGATTTGGGCTGTGGTTGGGGAGCCATGCTGCGATTTTTACAAGATCGTGGACACCATGGAGATCTATCTGGCCTTACCTTGTCTAAGGAGCAGCAGCTTTATGCTCATGAAAAATTAGGATTAAATGTTGCTTTGCATGATTTTATTACCCATGATTTTGACAATGCTCCTTACGATCGAATACTCTCGATCGGTTCCTTAGAGCATGTGAGGCCAAATGAGCTAGAGCAACTATATCAAAAAATCTATGATGCTCTGGTTTCGGGTGGTCTGGCTGTGCATCAGTTTATTTCGTTGGCGGAGGAAGAATATCCAACTTCGATGGTGCTAATGCAACTATTTTTCCCTGGTTCTTTGATTGTGTTGCATCATACTCATTTAGCAGCAGCGACACGAGTAGGTTTTAAGATCATCCATGATTCTATTCATGACTATCAACCGACCTTACGTGCTTGGTATGAAAGGCTAGTTGCTAATAAGTTACGGGCATTAGAACTGGTGGGTTTGGAGGTCTACAATCGCTATATGACTTTTTTCCCAGTTTGCTGGCTATTTTTTCAGCAGCATGAAGCCGATATTCATCGAATTGTCATGTCAAAACCAGCATAAGCCTAGAAGCAGCCGATCATTCTTGGAGTAATGCGGAGTTAGTCAATTCTAAAGCACCGCCCCAAGCATCTTGGCATTCTTCGAGTTCTACTTGTAGATCGACTATATCTTCGGGTGACAAATCACTCAATAAAATTATATTTGCCCACATGGGGTCAAGCTGATTGACTATTGAATGGCTTTGTGCACCATGTTCATCTACTCTGTACCACTCTCTAGCAATGATTTCAGTAACTACCATCAAGGCAGCCCGAGCATTTTCGAGTTCACCTCGATCGATGAATGTTTGAACTTCTGCTAATATTTCTGGTAAGTCAACATCCAAGGGGTCTTCTTCACTCCAGTCACATTCCCAATAGCCCTCCGCATCCAGCATCATTTGCCAAGTTTTATCCCGATATAGTGCAGTGGATACGGTAGTTATAGATTTAGGTTGGTGATGAGTAGTGATTTGCGGGGAGGCTAGGTTCATGCTGCGATCCACAAACCGATCGATCTCAGGCAATAATTCTGGTCTGGTTTCTACTAATTCTTGCACCAAAGCATGGATATCTTCATAGTCTAATCGATCGAGTTGTTCTCTCAAGGTTGGGAGTTGCTGGATGCTCTCGGGTTTGCGGATACATGTTAAACTCACTGCCACCTGATGCTTACACCAACCATCAAGGTCATATGGGCAAGTGCAATCAACTGTAGTTACACCAAGCTTATCATCAAATTCTAGGCTGACGTGATAGGGCTGATATTCGCTGCCATCTACTTGGGCGTGAATACAGTTGCCTCGTTGACAAATATTGATTACTGCTCCTGCTTGATAGTAATCTTCACCTCGATCAAAAGA
>JAAFHZ010000144.1 GCA_013297675.1 Synechococcales cyanobacterium bin59.metabat.ball.084
AGTGATTTTATTGGGGTCACGCCAATCGTCAATGCAATCAGCTAATGCTCGACAAACTTGTTCTTTTTCTTCGGCCTGACGAGCCAGCAAAATTCCGGCATCAGAACTGAGTTGCAAGTCTGAGAACTGGACTACCAAGGGGCGATGAGAATAAAAATCGTAGGGGAGTTCCGAAAAACACTGTGTCATGTCAAAATCAAGGTGCTTTAAATCTTAGAGAGCCTGATTCTATTACGTTTCAAGCTCTCTTTTCTGCCTTTTCTTGATTCTTCATGAATAATCCAGGCTAAACCAAATAGGATGGGCACTTTCCCAGCATATGGGTTTTAGATGCTTTTGGCGTTATCAATAATGTCACCACCGAACTTGTGGCTAGGTATTGGTTGTCAACAAGGAGCCAGTGACGAATCGATCGAATCTGCCATTTTCCAAACCCTGGCTTTCCAGGATCTTCAAATTGTGAATGTAAATAAGCCGTTGGCTCTCTTTTTCAAACTAGAAAATCAATGATCGCCTGAGCTATTTGTTCGGTGCCATTTTTAGGTAGACCTTGACCACTGCGCGGTGGTAATACTGGCTGGCGTAAAAAATCCCAAGAGCCAGTAAAAAAATCTGCCGAATCAATAATTTGATGATGGCTGTAATCTTGCAGTGCGGCCTGAATAATCGCCGACTCCGCAAAACCACTACGAGGGATCGTCGCCACCGGCAAATCGACCAGCATCGCCTCAGCATAGGTCGTATAACCGGGCTTGGACACCACCAGATCACAGAGAGGAAAAATATCTACTGGGCGATAACGTCGCGGCATATCGTCATTAGAAGGATCGGGAATACAGCGCAGATTTGGTAACGATGGTGCCGATCGATCAAAAGTTAAAAACTGCCAATCGGGAAACAATTCTACGTTTTTATAGGGAATTGCCTGGAGACCCAGCCCCCCAAACACCATCAACACTGTCCGTTCAGCTTGCTCCAACCCTAAATCTTGGCGCAGGTCAGTAGCCGCATAACGAGGCTTACCGCCAGTTAACCCCACAGCCTCCCGCACTGGGAAGCGATCTAAAGACTCTGATAAGGGTACGTGAAACATTCGATCGCACTTACTATAACAGTCTCCAATCCATCGAGTAATATCGGCAAACTCCTTGCCCCAATCTTGATAAATAAAATCCCAGCCAAAATTACTGGCAGCCCAAGCCGGTACTCCGGCCCTATGGGCGATCGGCATTGCCAGAGGCGGAATATCGGCCAACACCAAATCTACCCCCAGCTTTTGTAGAAATGCCGCTTCACTACTGATAATTTCTTCTTGGCGATCGTAGATTTTTTGCCATTCTTGCAAAGTTGCGGGTAAATTCATCTGTAAGCTATCGGCCTGAATTACCCCCACATCATGACCACAGGCATGATAAATAAAATCACCAGTCACATAGCTAGCAATCAACCAGCGTGGTGCAGTAGTTGCAATAATCAACTGCACCTCGGGCAATAGCTGTTGCACCAAACCGGCAACTGCGGCAGTGCGGGCAGCGTGGCCAAACCCGTGGTTAGTTATTGAAACATATAGAGTAGGCCGATCGGACATAATTCCCCAACAGTAAAAATCACTTACCGAAAATTATATTCCTTGATGCGCGGACGCAGACCTAAAAACACCAAAAGCACAATCAAAATCAACAGCGTCCAGCTTTTTGCCTCAAAGTCTTCTAGAGGTGCAGCGCTGTTCGTGATCGATTCATCAAATGCTCGTTTATTCAAATCGATCGCCTTTTGATTAGCCCTCAAGAAATTATTAAAATCATTACTAGCTTGACCACGAGCTAAAGCTATGGCGGCGGCTGGATCACTGTTGGCTAAACTACGCATTTTGCTACTGGTCTGCAAATAGCGATCGAGCGCTGTTAAGTTATCTGCTAAAGCTGCGGCTTCACCATCCATAAATGACTGACGAAGAGCGTCTCCCAAAAAGCCCCCAATATTATTAGAAGTATTCCCCTGAACTGTCATGACGGCTAAATTACTTAATGAGTTAGTCGGTACCGCAATAATCTTTTGGATATTGGCATTAAAAGCCTGCTCAAAACGTGCTGCTTCATTTTTTAGTAACAGTGCCCGACTTTCGTTAGCATTGGCAGTATAGGTTAAAGATCGCGCCTGTCGTAGAGAATGCAGAGAGCTAAACACACTTTCCCGCGCAATGCGCAGATTCACACCGCTGGTATGAATCTGGATGATCGCCCAAATAGTAAATACCCCGAGCGAAATAGTTGCCAACAGTAATGGAATATTTAAGGTGCGACGAGTTCGTAAGCTAATAAAAAACTGCAAAGAAATTAATTGTGCAATCACCGCAAATCCAGCCATGGCTAGCCAAACAGCAGTATTGGCTACATTGTTTTTCTGCTGAAGATAAGCTGAATCTAGCTTGGCCAATGCCGCTTTATCTAACTTATCGGCTGCTGGAATCAAACTATTTTCTAAAATATCTACTGCCGATCGATAGGCGCTTAGAGATTCAGCTTCTTTGTTGACGGCCTGATAGTCTTGAGCTTTTTGTAGTTGCTCTAAGTAATCTAAAGTAGCAAGCTGCATTGTCAAGATAGGTCGCCGCTCTCCTTGATCTGTTTTGTCTCCAGTAATGCTTTCTGCAGCTTGTAGCAGTCGCTGGGCTAGCTTTTGGCGGCGTTCAACATAGCTGGTATTAGAAGATTTTCCCTTACCATCATCATTCAATAGACTATCTACTGTATTAGTTAAAGCCTGTTGACGATTAGCTGAAATAGTCGGGTTAAGTGTCGATTTAGTCAATAGTGCCTTGACCGCATATGCATCCATTCCCGCCGGAGCATCTTTCAACCGCTGTGCTACCAATACGTTACTGGCGGCATCTTTACCCACAATGTTTATGGCCTGCCGCTGCTGTTGAATGCTACTGATTGCGGTAGTAAATAGCAACAAGCTGCTGCCACAAATTATATATTGAGCCAATTGCAAAAACTGCGGCGTATTGGTTCTCTGTAATCTTTGCCACATTCTAGTCAAAAGTCTAGAGGGATTGGTCATTGGCTCTAGCATAGTTATTTCTTAATAATAGTTATTTTTGTCCAATGCCCAAGGGTGACAGCATCTCCATCTTGCAGCGGAATATCGCGAGTGAGAGGAATCTCGTATCCATTTAAGCTGGTGCCGTTAGCTGAACCAATATCGCGGAGAATTAGCGATCGATCAGCCCGCATTTCTAACACGGCATGACGATGAGATACCGCATCATCAAAATCCAGGGAAATCTCGGGTGCAATTGCTCGTTTTTGGCTAGTGCGACCAATCAAATAGCTACCTACCGCTAAATCCACTAACTGGGTAGGGCGATCGGGAGCCACTGGGGCATCGGCAGTTTGTGACGAAGAATCAACAGAAATTGCTATTTGCCACTGTTTAGGCTCGGCAGACAGTTCGGCAGGTTTACCGGTGAGATAATTATAACCGCAGGCTTCACAAAAATTGCCCGCAGTCCGGGGCAAGGTGCAAACCGGGCAGTTTTCAGAGACTGGAGGCGGAGGGGCAATTTCGGCAGTTTTAGTACCGTCATCTATTAGAACCGCAATTTTGCTGCCACATTGAGAACAGTAATCTGGATCGATCGACGGATGACCTTGGGGACAGGGGTAAGTAGCCATGATTTGTCAATGTTTACAACTTTATAATTTGGGAATGCGAGTAGTCACGGTCGATCGAGTTTCTAGCGCCATTTCGTCGAGCTTTTCGACGGTGCGTTTCAGTCGCACAGTACCGGCATCATCGATATCCACCACCGATTTTAAGAGTTTAGTGGTCGCTTCGTTACCCGATGCTGCCGCTAGCCGCACGGCTTTTTCTAACTTAACGGTAGCTACTTCTATATTGCCAGCATTACGCGCTGCTAAACCTTCCTGAATAGACTGAGCTAACTCGGCCTGACCAGTATAGTGGGCAACAGTGCGATCGATCCGGGTAGATTTGGCTTCGTCTTCTGTCCAGGTGGCCAAGATTTTACCTTCGGCGATCTTGGTTTCTGCCCCTGCTTCGGTGGCAATCAAACTAGCCCGGCCAGCTAACATTTCGTCACCAACATTGCCCGGTTTTACCTGAATACAGAAGTGGTAATCACGGGATTCCTGCGCAGCCCAAGCACCAGTCGGATAATCCAAAGTTTGAGGGTTCAGTCGTTGGGAAGTCAGATCGGCAATGCTGGGACTGACCTGTTTACAGTATAAAATATCGGCTCCTTGGGGACTCCACAGCCGCAGTTTTATATTGGCGACGTTTTTACCTAGAGCTTTGCCTAAAATTGCTTGGAAGTCGCTGGTAATTTGGTCTGGGGCAGCAATAATATCGGTAGTGCCCAATAATCGGTTGCCGATCGCCTGTAATTGCTTCACCTGCCAATCGGTGCCCACCCCCCGGCAATCACACTGAAAGACTCCTTCACAGGCTTGCAATTTGGTTTCTAAATCTTCTGCGTCACTAAAGTCATTTTGGCCATCGGTGAGTAGCAGGGCTTGGCGAATGGCGTTGGGCATGATTTGAAACTGCTGATAGGCGGCTTCTAGCCAGGTGGAAATGCGGGTGCCGCCGTTGGCGGTAATTTCGGAGCGGATTAGTTGGATAGCGGCTTCTTTATTGATGGCATCAGCCCGCATTACTGAGACGATCGATTTGGCTCTGCTAGAACCAGCAATTACAAAGAAGTGGACATCTTCTGGCAGCATTTCGATGAGCTGAATGATGGCTTTTTTGGCGGCCTGGATCTTGGCTCCATCCATGGAGCCGGAGGTGTCACAGATGATGCCAAATAATCGATCGCCTTTGGTGCCAGCGGAGCTATCGCTGCTGGCTTTGGGGGTTTCACTGGTCGCTGCTTCCAGGGAGGTGACGGTCATAATGGCGTGAACCTCGGTGCTGCCCGCAGGCAGATAAGCGTTCTGAAAAACTTCGGCTTTAAAGTTGGCTGTCATAGGTTTTGCTGGAGGCGATCGGGTCAATAAATCTATGTTAACGAAGTCTGGTGATACTTGAGAAGATGAATGAAATGATTCTCAACTTGTTAGCAGCACTGTTTGGTGATAATGATATAGTTGGGCTTTCTTTGAACGATTTGGCATTTGATTTATGATTGGTGATTTGAGGCACATCTCATCTGTGGTTGAAATCTTGGCGGAATATGAGGGCTTGATCGAAGCCGATATTAGAGCATGTCTTTTGTTTGCATCTCGCTCTTTGGAAAGTGCCAGTTTTATGCCACTAGCGATGGAGACAGCTTAAGTGCGTTGTTTAGTAGATGAGAATGCCGGTGTTGTAGTTGCTAATTGGTTGCGGAGTCAGGAATATGAAGTGTTTTCGGTTTATGAGGAGGTACGAGGAATTGATGATGACGTAATTATTCAAAAAGCTTTTGATGAAACTTGTTAAATGAATACTCTGAGCAATTAATTGATAGCTTTATTGTGGTAACAGAAAGGCAAGTATGCTTTGCAAGACTACGATCTTAACTCCCTTACTTTAAATTTTCACTCAGTTTCCTTGGCGAAAAGTAGGTGTCATAGCTAACATAGAAATATCAATGCAATGGTAGCCCGATGAATGTTGTACGCCTGGAATTAAAGCAAATCAGTAGCGCTAAGGACGATCGGCAGTTGGCAGAGCTGCGCCATTGGTTGCCGGGTGAAAATCAGACCCAGTACAAATCGAGGAAGCTAGCGCTAGCGGAGATTTCGGAGCTTTACGACTTCATTGATCGAGATTTTACCACTCGCAACTTAAACCTATTATTCTTGGGGCGGCGGTTGTTTGATTGGCTTGATGGTACTGAGCGTTGGCTGGCACAGGCGATCGAAAAACAAGGTCGAGATTTGGTGTTGGCCATCGATGCTCAAGAGCAGCTTGGGGGTTTGCCTTGGGAAATATTGGCTGATGGGCAAGGATTTTTAGTAGGACGATCGATCGTGCCGATTCGGGTGATTGGTGGTTTTGAGCAGCCCAAGGAATTGATCGTACCTTCGCCAGATGAGCTGCCACCGGCTGTGTTGGGTTGGGGTCGATCAGTGAGTGATGTGGGTGCTACGGCGGCGGCGATGGTGTTGTATCAAAAGCTATCTCAGGGTTTTACGGTGGCGCAAGCGTTGGCATTGACTTATCGGGAGTTGTTGAAGGCTGATGTGCCCGATTGGTGTTTGTTGCGGCTGTATGCCAAGTTCGATCGCTGGGGTAAGTTGGACCCATGCTGCCAATCAAAAGGGCTTAAAAACTCAGACTGACCTTGATCAGTGGCTTATTAGTAATCATCTCAACAGTCCAGAGTATTTTTTGCCTGTACTACTCCAAAAATTAGAAGCGATTATTGGTGATAGTTGGTTGTTTGATTCCGCAGCATTTCTGCAAAAAAGGTAATTACTTACTACTGTAGAGAGATGATTGTACTGGTCTGATCACTTGAGCAGCAGCAATCTAAAACTAAGGCTGAACCTCAAACTGCATCACCGCCTGAGTAATTTCTATCTGCAACGCACCCGCGATCGCCCGTAGCCGATCGAAACTCGCCGAAGCATAATGGCTAGCCTCATATCGTTGAATTTGTTGCTCCTGCACCCCAATCTTTTCCGCCAAATCCTTTTGAGTCATGCCAGTAGCAATCCTAGCTTTAATTAAAGTAGTTGGTAGGTCATTGATCGAAGCCAAAGCGAAAGTCAAAACGCTACCACTTTTAAGCTGCTCATATTCCTCAATTTCTTGTCTCAGCTCACTAATCGTCAAATTATAGCTATTTGTCCGCCCCACAACTTGGCGAGGATGCAAATTCGGGTCATTAGCATCAACCGCCGCCAAAGCTGCCTCAAATTCCCGCAATCTTGTTTGAGTAATTCTATACTGTCGCTCATTTTGAATCATGACCCTGCTCCTGATTGAATAATCATTTCCTTGGGATCTAACACAATCACCCCCTTTGGTCGTCCCTCTCTGTCTGTTTGAAAAAAACCTTCATAGTTCGGCGGCTCAAAAAGAGTTCCACCAAGTATTTCAAACTGTAGCTTAGTATCCTCCAAGAATAATCGATCGAGAACATTGAGATCTAAACCAAAGCTCTCATACCAACCATCAAAATCGTTAGGATATTCTTTGGTAGTTACAAAACTCCCGCCAATTACAACCCTTCGACAACCAGCTATTCCTAGCTTTCGCAAAGCTGCTGCTAAACCTGTTGCCAATCTTTGCCGATGGGAATTAGTCACAAATCTTTCCATCAGTTCAGACCAAGAAACCTCATAGACTCCTGGCGGCAAATAGCCAAGTTCATTAAATGGGGGAATCGACATGAACACAACTAAAAAAGCATGTTCTTTGATGGTAGCAGATAAAGCCGCCCCAGTTCATCGATCATCAAAAAGACTGACTTAAATCCAACACCTTATGAGCCATCTCTAACTTAGAGCAATGAGAAATCACCACCTGTTGACCTGCTCGATCGATCCACACTGCCTGATTGTGATCGCTACCAAAGCCCGCCTGGGGTAAATCGATCGGGTTAGCCACGATCGCATCTAGGTTTTTGCGTTCTAACTTAGCTTTCGCCGGAGTCACAATATCTCCAGTCTGAGCCGCAAACCCAATCAGTTTTTGTTTACCCTGCTTTCGTCTGCCCAATTCAGCCGCAATATCTACAACGTCTAGCACCGGGATAGCCTGGGGGATCTCTTGCTTAGCCAGCTTCTGATTACTGTAATTAGCCGGACGCACATCGGCCACCGCTGCTGCCATAAAAGTAACATCTGCACTCGGGAAGTGCTCGAATAGCGCAGCCGCCATCTGATCGCTGGTAGGAGTCGCAATCAACTGAATATTTGCCTCGACTGGTTTCTCTGGCAAATTACCATAAACAAGTTTCACCTTAGCCCCGCGATGGGCAGCAGCTTGCGCGATCGCCAGCCCCATTTTACCCGTGGCCGGGTTGCCCAAAAATCTTACCGGGTCTAAAAACTCCCTGGTGCCACCAGTACTCACCAAAATCTCTTGACCTAACAAATCTTGCTTACCGCCACTAATCAACAATGATCGCAGATGAGTAATCATCGCTTCTGGCTCAGCCATCCGCCCTTTACCCACTCGATCGCAGGCCAATAAACCTTCGCCTAAGTTACACCAGTGATAGCGCGGGTCAGTCTCCAATAAGCGACAGTTGCGCTGCACAGCCATTTGCTCCCACATATCGGTGTTCATCGCCGGAGCTAACAGCACCGGGCAAGTAGAAGCCAAAACCGTATTAGTCAAAAGGTTATCGGCCAAACCATAGGTCAGTTTCCCCAGGGTGTTGGCAGTTAAGGGCGCAACCAAAATCAGATCAGCCCATTCACCTAGTTCAATGTGCAGCGGTCGATTACTAGCTGCCCAAAAATCAGCGTCGGTATAAGCCCGCTGTCTGGCCAAAGTCGAGACCGTGAGCGGGGTAATAAATTTTTGGGCTGATTCCGTCAGAACCACCCTGACTTCGATCCCCTGCTGAAAAAGGCTAGAAATGACGGTGCAGACTTTGTACGCGGCAATACCGCCCCCGATCGATATCAGCAGGCGGGGAGGACGAGAAGGTTTACTCACAGCCTAGGACTCGTCGTAGGCTTCCATATCGAGTAAATGTAGGTAGGGTTCTACTAACTCGGGTTTCTGAAAAGCCACAGCGCGTAGTAAATGCCAGTCTTCGAGTCCATCAAAGGGGTTGGTGTAAGCATCTTCCTCTAGGCGGGCTGCCAACTGTTCTACGTCTTCTGGGGTAAAACTGGTAACATTCTTAACTAAAATCTGAGTTGACATAGCGAAACCTCCGAAGTGATACAGGCCAAGCCCATTTATATATCTTAGTCGCTATTATTCACAGTTTTTGGTTAATTTTCACAAAGTTCTGGCAAAAACATCAAAAATAATTTCTGGTGCCGTCAAGAAATACCATATGCAGAGGTGATAAACTTGAATCGTAAAAAATTTCCATCATGAAAACTCATCCTTCGGCAGTTATTGAACCGGGTGCTAAGATTGGCCAAAACGTAGAAATCGGACCTTTTTGCTATGTTTCTAATGACGTAGAAATCGGTGATGATTGTAAGCTGATTAGCCATGTTACCATTTTGCCCTACACCACAATCGGTCGCGGTTGCCACATCCACAGCAACGCTGTACTGGGCGGCTTACCTCAAGATATCGCCTTCCAAGACGAAGTTAGTTACGTAATTGTGGGCGAAGATTGCCAAATTCGGGAAGGTGTCACCATCCATCGGGGTACCAAAGCTAATACTAAGACTACTGTTGGGAATAACTGCCTATTGATGGTCAACAGTCATCTTGCTCACAATGTGCAGGTTGGCAACCAAGTCATTATCGCTAACGGTGCCCTAGTGGCGGGCTATGCCCAGGTCGGCAACCAAGCATTTATTAGCGGCAATTGCCTGGTGCACCAATTCGCCCGGATTGGCAGGAATGTAATGATGGCTGGTGGTTCAGCGACTTTTCGGGATGTGCCGCCATTTTGTATGACTCGCCACCAATCTGGAAACAGCGTGATGGGTTTGAACTCGATCGGCCTGCGTCGTGCGGGGGTGAGCGCTGCTGATCGAATGGAGCTGAAACGGGCTTTTAAGGTAATCTACAAATCTAATTTACTTATTAACGAGGCAATCGCTCAGCTAGAAGCCGACTTTGATCATCCTCTTGTCACCGAAATGCTCGATTTTATCAAGTCTTCCGAACGGGGAATTTGTCGATATATTTATAGCAACAGTGAAGACAAAGACTAGACCTCACTGGTTCGGCGCAGTACAATAGGCTCAAACACAAGCGGGTGACATTATGACCGATTCTCTGGCCAATGCCAAATGCGTACCTTGCCATGGCGGCGAACCAGCCGCAACCGAGGCCGAAATCAATGAACTGATGCGTCAGATTCCTAACTGGTGCAAGTTTGAGGTTAATGGAGCCGATCGAGTAGAGCGGGTATATTTATTCGACAATTTTCAGGCTGCTTTAGATTTCACCAATGCAGTGGGGGCAGTGGCCGAAACAGAA
>JAAFHZ010000145.1 GCA_013297675.1 Synechococcales cyanobacterium bin59.metabat.ball.084
CGTTCAGCAATGGATTTTTTCTGCGCTGCTCTGATTGCCCATTCTTGTGGCTTGACTGCGCCTTCACTCATCCCCTTTTCCTAGACCTGAATACTTACGTAAGGATTTTATTATGGCCTTTGGTACCGATCTCGCCCTGCTCATTCGCGCCCGCTACTCCCTGATCTACATCCCCACGATCGAAGAAGAGCGAGTAGAAAAATCGATCGAGCAAGTGGCCAAACAGCTCGAAAACCGCCCGATATATATCTGGGACTTTGTAGACGGCTACCAAGGCAACCCCAACGATCAGGGATTTGGTCGTAGAAACCCCTTACAAGCCCTAGAATTCATCGACAAACTATCCCCCAACGAACCCGGACTCTTTATTCTGCGAGACTATCACCGCTTCTTAGAAGACGTATCCGTCGCCCGCAAACTGCGTAACCTGGGGCGCAAATTCAAAGCCGAACCCAAAAACCTAATCATCCTCGCCCCCCAAATCAGCATCCCCAACGACCTCAGCGAAGCGATCACCATCTTAGAATTCCCCTTACCCAACACCGAGGAAATCCGCAGCGAAATCTCTAAACTGCTACAAGCCACCCAGCAAAACCTGGCCAGTTCAGCCCTTGATGACCTAGTACGCGCCAGCCAAGGCTTATCCCTCGATCGAGTGCGCCGAGTACTCGGTCGGGCAATCGCCGAACATCAATCGATCGAACCCGCCGACGTAGAATCCATCCTGGAAGAAAAGCGCCAAACCATCCGCCAAACCCAAATATTAGATTTCTACCCCACCAGTGCCCAAATGGAAGATATTGGTGGCTTGGATAACCTTAAAGAGTGGCTAGTGCGGCGCGGTGGCTCTTTTTCGGATAAAGCCCGCCAGTATGGCCTACCTCATCCTCGTGGTCTTTTACTGGTGGGGATTCAAGGTACTGGGAAATCTTTGACTGCCAAGGCGATCGCCCACCATTGGCACCTCCCATTACTCCGATTAGATGTTGGTCGGCTGTTTGCCGGACTCGTGGGCGAATCTGAATCTCGCACCCGCCAAATGATCCAGCTTGCTGAAGCTCTATCGCCCTGTATTCTTTGGATCGACGAAATCGATAAAGCCTTTGGCGGACTAGATAGCAAAGGTGATGCGGGCACCACCAGCCGGGTTTTTAGCACCGTTGTCACCTGGCTAGCCGAGAAAACCTCCGCTGTGTTTGTGGTGGCCACCGCCAACAACGTCCAAGCCCTGCCGCCGGAAATTTTGCGCAAAGGGCGGTTTGATGAAATCTTTTTTGTGGGTTTACCCAGTCAGAGCGAACGCCGATCGATCTTTGCGGTACATTTACAAAAAGTGCGGGCGCAGAATCTCCGAGACTTTGACCTCGATCGACTCGCCGCCGAAACCCCCAGTTTCTCGGGGGCAGAAATTGAACAAATTTTAGTGGAAGCCATGCATCTTGGCTTTAGTCAGAACCGAGACTTTACCACAAATGATATTCTGGAAGCTGCTAGTCAAACTATTCCTCTAGCAGTTACCGCCCAAGAGCAAATTAACGCTTTGCAAGAATGGGCAAACTCTGGCCGCGCAAGGCTGGCATCTCGTCAAGGCAATATTTTAGGTAACAACCAATGATTAACGCAATTAAATTTATCCTCGGTGTGATACTAGGAATAGCTGCTTTGGGAGCCATAGCTGGTGCAGGAGGCTACTATTTTTTTACTACCAACCTAAGCGTGCAACCCAAACGCCCGCAGTTTGCTGAAGAAAATAAGCCTAAACCGAAACCTAAGCCGACCGCCACTCCTAAACCAACAGAATCAGAAAAACCTGATCCCAAAAAAGATAAAGATAAGGAAAAAGAAGAGAAAGAATTACCCGTGGGCGCTTATGGTGCCACGGTCATTTGGGAGCAAGGAGTATCTTTACGCCAAGAGGCTAGCGACAGCAGCGCCAAAATTGGCGGTGTAGCCTTCAAGGAAAAAGTTACAGTCATGCAAGAAAACACCGAAAAAACCTGGGTACAGATTAGAAACAGTGATGGTACTTTGGAAGGCTGGCTCAAGAGCGGTAACTTAGAGCGCGATCCAGGAAACTAAACGATCGAGCGCTGACAGCGGGGGCAAATAGCATGAATACTCATCTGGCAATCTAGCAGGTGGTAGCCTTCTTTTTGGGCGGTTTTATTGCCAATCTTTAGAATCGAATCATTTTTGAACTCGATCGTTTTATTGCAAGAAACGCAAATTAAATGGTGATGATGGTGGGGAGCTGGACTGTTTATTTCATAGTGTTTATGTCCCTCAGCTAGCTCTAGCTCCCGCAAAATGCCCATCCGCGACATCATTTTGACGGTGCGGTAAATAGTCGAAAGACTTATTTGATGGCCAGCGGTAGCCAAAACTCCCTGGAGATCTTCGGCGCTCAGGTGCTTGCCGCTTTCAAGATCTTGGAAAATTTTTAAGATTACTTCTCGCTGGGGTGTGAGCCGCCACCCTTTATCGTGCAGTTCGGCTTTGAGTGACTCGGCGGTGTAAGTAGACATATCCAGCTACTGTGACATTGCTTAAGGTGAAATCGCTGCGGATTATTGCCAACTTTTAATAATCTAGATCATCTAGGTTAGGTATTTGGCAAGGAAAGGCTGGCTAGTTAGCCAGCCTCTATATTAGCTTACGAAACCCTAAAGTTAACCATCTTGGCTGGCAGTAGGTCTGTTGATACCCGTGGTTCGGCCAACAGCTCCTGATACAAATCGCTAAGCTGCTGAGCTACACCCGACCAACTGAAATATGTCAGAACTCTCTGAGCGGACTTTTTGCGGGCTTTTTGTGCCCATAGCTGATCAACCAAAGTACGTTCGATCGCCTGAGCAAAAGCATCGACATCCTGAGCCGGTACTAAAATGCCAGTTTCTTCGGCCACCACCGTAAAGTTCAGCCCACCCACCGCCGAAGCGACCACTGGAGTACCGCAGGCCATGGCCTCGATCGCCACTAGCCCAAATGGCTCATAGTGACTGGGCACTACGCACACATCAGCCGCCGAGTAGTAGAGGGGCAGTCGATCATGACCCACCATCCCCACAAAGTCGGTTCGTTCAGTAATGCCTAGCTCTGCCACCAAAGCTTCAATCCGCAGCCGCTCTTGACCATCGGACTGGTTGGGGTCACTGCCACCGACGATTACCAACCGCAATCGATCTAGATCTAAAGAAGCATCGTCGCCTTTGGCGTAAATTTGGCCGACAGCGCGGACTAGAGTTTCAATGCCTTTGCGTTGATCAAAACGACCCACGTACAAGATCACTTTGTCTTGGGGGTCAATATTCAGGGTTTGGCGGCTGACTGGCTTAGACATGACTTGAAAATTATCCACATCAGTACCACAGGGAATGATTTGAGTATTTCCTGCGGTAGAAACCAACTGGCGCAGATCATTTTGTTCTTGTGGACTAGTCGCCACCACACAGTCGTAGTTTTCTAGAATGTCTTTTTCGATCGCCAGCCGTTGACTGGCCACTGCCGGGATTTCTGGAATCGACAAATATTTCACCGCACCCAACGAATGATAGGTGTGCACTAGCTTTACTGGATAGTGCCTGCGCAGTTGCATTCCCACCCAACCAGACATCCAGTAATGGGTATGAATAGCTTTGTAGGTCATGGAATGCTTCGTTTGAAAACGCAGCAATGCTTCTACAAACTCTGGCATGTAAGGCATCATTTCATCCCGTGAGATGTAAGATTGCGGCCCAGCAACTAAGCGGATGGTGCGACAGCAAGGGCTATGCTGAACAATTTCTGGATCGTAGGGGTTAGCCTTGCGAGTAAACATATCTACCTGATAACCCAAGGCTGCCAGGGCTTCCCCAACTTGGCGCACATAAACATTTTGTCCACCAGCGGCTTCTTTGCCTACTTCTGCGGCTGGGTCTCCATGCTCCGAAATCAAAGCGATCGCCGGACGAGATCGATCTACTGAACTCAAAGTTAGGGGAGTAGTTTTGGTAAACCCCAGTAAATGCTGTCGGTTTTTGAGCGACATACTAACACCTCGATTTTATTACTGTACGCAGAAAGCAGCCTTAAACACTTCTCAGTATTTTGGGGCTGCTATGCTGCTAGAACTCAGACCCGATCATTGGTTAAACCAAAGATAAAGAACGAATTGCTTTACTGTGGCCATTGGTAGACCATTTCTCATCGAGAATGGCTTGGTAAGCGGCTTCATAACCATTAGTCATGGCCTGTACCCCAAACTTCCGAGCCACATAGTCTCGACAGCCCTGACGGCTGATATTGGCTACTTTGGCTACCGCATCTACGCACTGATCGACGTTTTGGCAGACAAAACCGCTGACTCCATCAGCAATCACTTCACCAACTGAACCCATTTCGATACCAATTACTGGTGTTCCAGCAGCCATGGATTCAATCATGACCAAACCAAAAGGTTCACGCCAAGTGATCGGGAACAAGGTGGCATAAGCCTGACCCATCAGGTTGTTTTTCTGATTGTGGTTGGCTTCGCCTAAGAACTGAATGAACTCACCATCTACATGAGGCGCAATCTGTTCGTTGTAAAACTGCTCATCTACGGGATCAATTTTGCCCGCCATCTTCAGGGGAATACCCACCCGCTTAGCAATTTCGATCGCATGGTGAGGGCCTTTCTCGGGAGACATCCGGCCTAAAAAAGCCAGATACTGCGGCTCATCTGGCTGGGGGAAAAATTTGTGATCGCTAACTCGAATGCTGTTGTACACAGTCGAAACGCAGTTCAAATCCAACTGCGGCTCTCGCTGGGAGTTAGAAATACTAATGTATGGCTGATCCTTAGCATAGGAGTACATCTTGGCATTGTCACGGGTAAAAATGCCGTGTAGCGTATGCACTGTTGGCACTTTGCACAGCTTGGCATAAGGCAACGCTGCACAACCCATGTGGGAATGGATAATATCAAATTCTTCTGCTCTTTCGTAAACGCTGACTAAATTCAGCATTTCATAAATTCCATATTCCTTAATGTCTGGATCAAGGCGCAAAGCTTGGGGGTGGATCGCTGACAGCTTGGCATCAGTGATCGAGTCGCCAGATGCAAACAGCGTTACCTCATGACCGCGTGCTACCAGCTCATCAGTCAGCAACCCGACCACAAGTTCAATTCCTCCATAGGCTGGAGGTGGCACACGCTCCCACAAGGGGGCAATTTGGGCGATTCTCATGAATTTTCTCCTGAGTTTTTTTTATCGAGATTATTTTTTTCTATCAAATTTGACCTGGTAGCTTAAGTAGGGTAAACCGTAAAACGGTATTCACTAGAAGAGCAGGTATGACAGATGTATTTATGTTGAGGTTGTGATGAACTTACTTCTGCAATGTTTTGCAATATAAATCTTTGGCTGTTTACTTTTAGGAGTACACAGGTAAAGAGCAATAGTCACTGAGAATAGCAAGTCTTAATCACAATTTTGTTCTGTTAGCTTTACTCCATAAGCCGTGTTTAGGCTGAAGTAAGTTACGTCCAGAAATAATTTTCAATCGAAGCACAATCATTGCTGGTACAAGAACACAGCAATTATTAGCAACCATTTAAAAACAAGTTTAAAATGGTTTTCTAAACAACCTAAGCTTAAATGCTTATTTTTGTGTCCATCGGTATCTTAACAATAAATTTATATTTCAGTTGCGCGTAGATTATTCCCTCAAACGCAGTGGTCTATCGGCATAGAGGCTATTAATAGCCGTATTTTCTCTTAGTATAACTTAACAAATCTTCAGATTAAGTATTGTCCGGCACATCCCGAATGATCATTTCGCGCTGTCGAGCCTCAAATTACGTTGGTTTATTTCTTGCCATTGAATATAACAGGCGGCTGCCTTTGAGGCACAAGTGTAAGCAACAATTGGCTGGGCTTCGCTAAAATTAAGATTAAAAATCCGCACATTGTAACCATATCTGCGGGCGGTTAGACCGTACCTATTGATTAAGTGGTAGCGATCTAAGTAATCTAAATTATTCCAGTACTGGGGGTTGAGCACTAAATCAATGCGTTTTTTTTGGGGGTAGGCTAACCATTTTGTAATAAGTTTTTTTTGAGCTGGAAACTGATCTTGAGTCCACCAAAGGCTGGGCATAATTTTACGAAATTCTGGAAACCGTTCGATCGAATCATGCGTAATCACACCAGCATTTTTCTGCAAGCCAGTATCTTCCAGCATTTTCATATTCAATGGTTCGGTATCATAAGTAACAGGGCTATTCGTAGGGTCCGGAAAAACTAGCGGAAGCTGGGGTGACGCAGATGTGCCGGAATTAGTGGGTAGCATCGCCCAACAGCACAGCAATATTAGAGAATTTCTGAAATACCCCAGAATTTTTTGCGTGCTATTTTTCCCCATGGTGAAGGCCTCCCTTTGGGCTATTACCCCGGTTTGGTTTACATGTATTTTAAGCGCGATTTCTAGTCAGCAGACAGAATTACCACCAAAGATGGGCTAGGATGGCTAGTGACTCTTCCTTTTGTCTTCTTCTCTATTCGCAGTTAAAGCATTGCCATCATGATATTTCCGGAATTTGATCAGTTTGCTACCTTTGCTGCCCCTCTGGCTAATTCCGATACTGCCCAGAGTAACTTTATTCCGGTCTATCAAGAGTGGGTAGCCGATTTAGATACGCCAGTTTCGGCTTGGCAAAAAGTGTGCAGCGCTGCGCCCTACAGTTTTTTACTGGAATCGGTAGAAGGCGGCGAAAAGGTTGGTCGCTATAGCTTATTGGGCTGTGATCCACTGTGGATTTTAGAAGCAAGGGGCGATCGAGTCAGTAAAATCCATCGAGATGGACAGGTGGAAGAGTTTCAGGGTAATCCGCTAGAGATTTTGACTCAATGTTTGGCGGATTATCATCCTCTTAAACTACCCATGTTGCCAGCGGGCATTGGCGGACTATTTGGCTTTTGGGGCTATGAGCTAATTAAATGGATTGAGCCAACGGTGCCGGTGTATCCAGCCCAAGCTGATGATTTACCCGATGGCTGCTGGATGCAGGTCGATCATCTGATGATTTTTGATCAGGTGAAGCGCAAGATTTTTGCCGTGGCCTATGCGGATATTCGGGCGGCTAAGGGAGATTTGAAACTGGCTTATCAACAGGCGATCGATCGAGTGCAATCTCTAGTAGACCGCCTTCAGCAGCCCACTCCACCCCAGTTTTTGCAATGGCAGCCGCCAGCCCCAGCGGTGAAAACCACTGAGCTGCCGCCGAATTATAGAAGCAACACTAGTAAAGAAGACTACTGCGCCAGCGTCGAGGCGGCAAAAGAATATATCAGGGCCGGTGATATCTTTCAGGTGGTGGTTTCTCAGCGTTTGAGCACCGATTTTAGCGGAAAGCCGTTTGATTTGTATCGATCGCTGCGGCTAGTAAATCCTTCGCCTTACATGGCCTACTTTAACTTTAAAGATTGGCAGATCATTGGCTCTAGCCCCGAGGTGATGGTGAAAGCCGAAAATAATGGCGATGGTACTAAGGTGACTCTCCGCCCGATTGCGGGCACTCGCCCCCGAGGAGCGACACCCCAACAGGATGATGAGCTGGCGGTGGAGCTACTGGCCGATCCTAAGGAAGTAGCCGAACACGTGATGTTGGTCGATCTGGGTCGCAATGACTTAGGAAGAGTTTGTGTGAGCGGCACGGTGCAAGTAGATGAAATGATGTCGATCGAGCGTTATTCTCATGTGATGCACATTGTCAGCAATGTGGTGGGCGAGTTGGCACCCGATAAAACGGCCTGGGATTTATTAGAAGCCTGTTTCCCGGCAGGAACAGTCAGCGGCGCACCCAAAATTAGAGCGATGGAAATCATCCATAAACTAGAAGGCTGTCGGCGCAGTTTATATTCTGGAGTATATGGCTACTACGACTTTGAGGGTCAGCTAAATACGGCGATTACCTTAAGGACAATGGTAGTAAGGTCCACCGCGACCGGCCATGAAGTCTCGGTACAGGCCGGTGCCGGGCTGGTGGCCGACTCTGATCCGGTGACGGAATATGAAGAGACTCTGAATAAGGCCAAGGGTTTATTAGAAGCGATCAAATGTCTAAGTTAATCTAAAAATTATCTAGCCGTTTTGGTCAACAGATAGATACCGACCCCAACACCTAGCATGTTGGGAATCCAGCCTGCAAAAAAGGGTGATAGATAGCCCACTTCACCCAATGCGCCCATTACAGTGATCAAGATATAGTAACCAAAAATCATCAACAAACTCACCCCAAAACTGGTGGCCTTACCGCCCCGCTGTGGTCGAATGCCTACCGCCGAACCAATAATGCCAAAAATGAGACAGACAAAAGGCAGCGCCAGTTTCTGTTGAATCCTAATCTGAAAAACATTGACGGCCTTCCAATCACCTTTACTGCGCAGCACTTCTAGGTAATTGATCGATTCAGTAATGTTCATTTGATCGGGCTGTCGATCGGGAGCCGCGATATCTAGAGGAGTCTTGCCCAAGCTTACTTGTAAGTGCTCAAACTGGCTCTTAGTAGAGTTTTTAGATTTCGGATCAATTTCGTAGACCGTGCCATTAGAAAAGTCCCAGGTTTTTTTGCCAATATCTAACTTGCCAGACTTAGCATCGATCACCCGACTGACTTCGCTTTGAGATCGATCGATCACCATTACATCCTTCATTTCTTGACCATCAAACTGACGCGCATAGAAAAAACGCACTAAGTTCTGGATTTCGGTGCCATCTTTTTGCTTTTCTTTAGTGATGTCTGAATAGGTGATGTTGTCTTTTTTGAACGCCGGTTTTTCTTGCTTCAAAGCCCGATCCATAGTGGCCGCAGCTTCTAGTTTGGCAGCAGGCACGACGGCCTCTTGCAGCACAAAGGTTAAGCCCGTCACCATCAAACTCAGCACCAGAGCCGGTACAATCAATCGATAAACACTCACCCCGGCGCTGCGTAGGGCAATAATTTCACTATCTCCAGACAGTCGCCCAAAGGTCATCATGGTGGCCAGCAGCACCGACATCGGAAACGAGTAACCAATAAACTCGGGCATGGTGAGAGCCAAAACTTTGGCGGCAATTTCTAGCGGTAGCCCCGATTGGGTGACTTGGCGAATTAACTCAAACACACTGCCAACCGAGGTGGCGATCGAGGAAAAAGCACCCACCCCAAACAAAAAGGGCAGTAGCAACTGAATAAAAATGTACCGATCCATCACCGATACACTGGGCAAGAAGTAATTAATAAAGCGAAACCTAGTAACCATGCTGCCGCCCTGAATTTTGCCAACTCTAAAACTTAGTATTCCCGAGTGGGAATGAATCTGAATTCACTTAACATTCAATAATCTCTGGCTCTTGGCTGCCCTGTACCACCCCCATTTCTTGGCGGGTCTGCCAGCCTGCTTGCCACTGCGATCGATCTTTGAGCGCCTTGGCATTTACCCAAAACCGCACGGTGGGATCACAGGAAGAAACCATCTCGGCAAAAACCTGGGTGCCATTATTTTGGCGATTGATCAC
>JAAFHZ010000146.1 GCA_013297675.1 Synechococcales cyanobacterium bin59.metabat.ball.084
TCCGATCTGGCTGCGGCACAGTTGCAGGGTACCGATGTTTTGGCGAAAGTAGCTGAGCTAGCTGGTGGTCAAGGTGGTGATGCTTTGGCTCAGACTTTGCAATCGATCGGCAAAAATCCCAAATTTAAGTACAGTCGGCTGTTTGGCATTGGCTTATTCAACTTGCTAGATGATGTGGCTGCCGAGAAGTTAGCAGACGAGGCTGGCCGCACCGAGACTGTGGGGAAACTCGCCGAAGTGCTTAATTTGCCTGCCGATAAGCTAGGTAAAGATTTGGATTCTTACCGCAGTAGTTTAGCGAAGCTGGTACAAATGCAGGCAGCGATGGCAGATATTATTGAGGCTGATCGGAAGAAGCGTGAGCAGCGCGAACAAGACAAGGCCACTGCCTCTGCGCCTACCGACAAACCAGAGTAATTGGATTGTGTAGACTTTTATAAGCATCATCAATGTCAATCAAAGCAATGCGTAGGGGAATTTTCAGCCTCTACGCACTGCCTCTACACAAAGTGACCTCTTTAGTTCAGCTCTACTGTTTACATCTGGGGATATATCAAGATTTTGTAGGTGTCTGGGGTAGGTTTGGTGGCTTGAGAGACAGCTTTGTCCAGATCTTTGAGGTGATATCGATCGCTGATTAAAGCATTCACATCAATGCGTTGATTGAACACAATATCTTGCGCCAGATTTTGGACTCGATAGGATGAACTGTAGCTACCCATCAAGTCAATTTCTCGTTGATACAACACGTTTGGATTCAACGGAATATTCACTTCATCTGGAAACTCTGCGAAGAACAAAATTTTGCCGCCTTTGCGAGTACAGTCCAAAGCCTGGAAAAAAGCCTTATCACTGGGAACAGCCAAGATACTAATATCTACGCCCATACCGCCAGTCAGAGCCTGAATCTTAGATTGCAAATCAGGATCAGTAGCCAAAAAAGCCGCTTCGGCACCGACTGCCAAAGCTTTTTCTACTCGGCTAGGAATTAGATCGGTGGTAATCGCCCGACCACCCAAATACTTGACCAACATGGCAAACATGAGGCCGATCGGGCCAGCTCCAGTAATCAGCACGGTATTCCCAGCTTGAATATTAGCCTTTTTAACCGCCTTTAAACAGCAGTTAGTTGGCTCTACAAAGCTGGCTTGGTCGAAAGTGATATGGTCAGGAATCTTAATTAGCCCGCCATTCTCTACGATATGTCCCGGCACCTTCACATAGTCGGCAAAACCGCCACCACTAGGAGTAAAACCCGCAGTGGTGGTGACTTTTTTATACACATCGCACATCGAAAAATTTTCGTTAAGGCAATAGTTGCAGTGCATACAAGGGATATGGTGCATCACCACCACCCGCTGGCCTACTTGCCAATTTTGCACCGCGCTACCCACCTGAGCGATCGTCCCAGCGGTTTCATGACCAAAAATCCGAGGTGGATCTAGGAGCGGGTAGCGAATTTTTTTGATATCAGACTGGCAGAGTCCTACGACTCCTACTGCTACCAGTACTTCGTCAGCCGCCACATCAGGCAAGGGGACTTCTTCGTAGCTGAGTTGGTTTACGCCGCGAAATACTTGTGCTTTCATCATGAATTTTTATGGATTTATCTACCTGGATTAATCTTAATCTAGGTTGGGGCTGGCTTCGATTCTTGCTACCAAGATATTGGGGGCTGCCAAGCGCGAGTCTGAGTTCCACCTCAGACCGAACAGCTCCATAGCTTGCACCGTAGGTGATCGATTAATCTACGTGTCTGAAACTGGCACCCAACTAGAAAACCGTGCTAAATATGGTTAATGACTCGATTTTTTCAATAAATTTTTATGATAAGTGGCAACCTTTCAGCCAAACACCTCCCAGCTTTACCAGAAATCACTCTGTTCACTATGATGCGGCTGGGGCTGTTTCAAATAGCCCTAGGCATGATGTCGGTACTGGTTTTTGGAGTCCTGAACCGAATTTTGATCAAAGAGCTGCATGTACCGGGGACGATCGCCACTTTAGTATTGGCTATGACCCTGTTTGTGGCTCCGGCGCGGGTTTGGTTTGGTCAGATGTCTGATACTAAGCTACTTTTTGGTCACTATCGCACTGGCTATATCTGGGCTGGAGCAGCGAGTTTGTCGGTAATTGTGATTTTGGCTGTACAGGTCATGTGGAAGCTGGGCGACAATGTGCGGGCGTTGGGCACCAACGACTGGACAGCGGAGACATACGGCTGGGCGTTGCTGCTGGGAATCATTTTTGGACTCTATGGTTTGGCGGTAAGTGCTAGCTCTACTCCCTTCGCCACGCTGTTGGTGGATGTTACTGATGAAAACAATCGATCGAAGATTGTGGCGATCGATTGGTCGATGTTGCTGATGGGGGTAATTGCGGGAGCCATTACCATCAGCGTAGTCTTGAAGCCACTAGAATCGAATGCTTCGATCGCCAATGTGCAGCAGCAGATCGATCGATTGTTTTTGCTGGTGCCATTTGTGGTTTGTACTTTGGCGGTGGTAGCTACTTGGGGTGTAGAAAAGAAATATTCGCGCTTTGCCCAACGCCAAAAGCCCGCAGAATCGGCAGATTCACCAGTGGGCTTAAAAAAAGCTTGGCGAATTTTGAATACTAATCGGCAAACTAAGATATTTTTTACCTTTTTGGTATTTATGACTCTGGGTTTATTTATGCAGGATGCTGTGCTAGAAACCTACGGCGGTCAGGTGTTTGGCATGTCGATCGGGCAATCGGCTCAGCTCAATGCTTTTTTTGGTACTGGCACGGTGGTTGGTCTACTGGTAACAGGTTTTTTACTGATTCCTAAAATTGGTAAACAGCGTAGCGCCCGCTGGGGCTGTAGTTTGGTAGCTTTTTCTATGCTGTTAGTAATTGCGGCTGGCTTTACTCAAAATGTTAATTTCTTAAAACTGGCGCTGTTATTTTTTGGCTTGTTTTCAGGTGTTGTCACGACAAGTGCGCTAACTTTAATGCTAGACCTGACTTTGCCGGAGACTGCCGGGACATTTATTGGTGCTTGGGGACTATCTCAGGCTTTGGCTAAGGGGATTGCAACTATTCTTGGTGGGGTATTGCTAGATATCGGCAAAAAGATTTTTGGAGCAACTGATGTAGCTTCCAATAATTTGGTCTTAGCCTATGGCTTGGTGTTTACTTTGCAGGCAGTGGTGATGCTGATCGCAATTAAATTGTTAGGGAGGGTGAATATTAATGAGTTTAAGGTTGCTGGTGGAGAGGCTGTAAAGGCGGCGATCGAGCTGGGCGATTAGGTTGAAGAAAACTGTTCTCTATCACAAGCTTTATCCGGGAATCAGTTAGTTTGCAAAGGCTTAAAATGCAGAAAGCAGGTTGATACCTCAAGTATCAACCTGCTTCTAGAACTTTAGAATTAAGCGAACCACTCTTGGACGGCTTCTTCCTTAGTATTAGTGTTGCGAGAAGGAGTTTCGCGCTCAAACTTCATGTGAACAGACCGCTGTTGCTCACCATCTTTAGCCACCGCCACGATCGGATAGTCAATTAGACCATCTTGGAAAGACATATGGAAACGGAAAGTACCATCTGGATTCAACTGAATTTGGCGGTTGCCGATAAACACCGCAGCATCAGGCTCAGTTGCACCATAGACAATCAACTCAGCATCAGCCACTAACCAGAACTGGCGAGGTTGATGTTGCTCGATGCCGATACCCGACATGCCCACACCAGACATATTGACACCAGAAGCAGTAGGCAACGCCCAAGCTCCGATACCAGAGGGGAACACAAACGAACTGAGTGATTCGATCGGAGCGTGCTGCATGGAGCCATACAGCGAACCAGCAATGCGCATCGCTTCCACAGATTCGGCCAAACCAAAGATTTGATCATAAATGGGATTGCCAGCAGCATCAAAAGTAGCAGCGGCACCAGCAGGCTTTTTGCTAGGAGGAATGAGGTTAGCAAAAGTCTTACCAACGAGATCTTCTTTCCAGTCAATAGTGATGAAATGGTCTTCCACCCAATCCGAAGGATATACGGGGGGAATGCGGATTTCAGCCGAGCGGGCCAAAACTAACCAACGACCATCAGCACAGCGGAAACCAATATCTAATAGGTACTCCCGATCGCTGACCGGAATCGATAGATACCATTCCCGCGCCATCTCGTCTAATGGATATTCTTGAATGCTGTGCGGGCTTTGCACACCCATATTAATGTCGGTGACATCATATAAACGCAGTGCCAACTGCTGACCGCCCTGAGCGCGTAGCTCTTGCTTGTGCTCAGCGGTAATATCCCAGTAAGCGTAAGCCCACTGTGGATCACGAGGGAGTAGAACTATCTTGCTTTCGGCGTACCCCCCAGGAATCTCACCAAGTTCGGCATCGGCAATTGCCAACTCTTCCATGGTGTTGCTGGGGACTGGGGCATCTAGTTCAAATTTTCCTGCTTCCACTGTTAATGATGCCTCCTGTTGTAATGCGTTGTTATCTAAAGTGTGTAATGTGGAAGATGTGCTGCGCTCAATTTTGAGAATCTCTTCTAGCAACTGGGATTTGCGCATCCGGCTATAGCGAGAAACACCGTAGGTGCTGGCAACCCTTCGCAGTTGCCGCAGAGTCATCTCCTCGAACGGGATATTGTCTGTAGACATGGTGAGATTTTTCCTCCAGAGAAAACAGTAGCTTGAGCAATCTGCAATCTTGGTTTGTGATGGATTGACCGAGATCATAAATGTCTCGATGACTCATTTATAATCGGATACCGATCGATAAAACAATCCCCCAGACCATTGAGATATGAGGGTTTAACGAGTTATGGTCGATCGACGGAGATCTATGTCAGGGATTCATGACAATTCTATACCCCCAAGAACTTACCTAAGATCCCCGGCACTGGCAAAAAAATTAATACAGTGATTCCCAACAAGCACATCCCCCAGGCATCGCGCCGACTGTCAATTTCCGTCACATCGTTGAGGGTCGGGTCGGAGATCGTGGGAAAAAACATCAGCAGAATCGCAAAAACCAGACTGCCGGTATATCCAGTCAGGCGCAACTGCAAAAAGCCCAGCATGATCAGAATTATTTTGGCGATTTGGCCAATGGTAATACTACCCCGCACGCCATACATAGCATGAACCACATAGCCGCCATCAAAGCGCTTAAAAGGCAGCATATTAATGGCCATCATCAAAAAACCTAAGTAGGCCGCAGTGGCCACCGGATGAAGCTGAATAGCGGTGTCTGTGCTGAAATCTTGCCCCATGGCCAACTTACTTAAACCAGTTAAAAACAGCGAAAAGCGCGGATCACAAGAAGCAAAATTCAAAATTCCGGACTCGGCAGTGGCCGTCACCACCGTAGAATGCTGTAAACCCCAAAATAAACCAGCGCTAGCAAGCAGCAAATTGACCACTAATGAACCAAAGCCCAAATCAAACAAGACTCGCCGATCGGGGATAGGTGCCCGCAACTGCAACAGAGTTCCACAAGTACCCGGAAAAAATGGTAGAGGCACACAGTACAGCAAGCCAGTGGCAATTCTGCGCCAGCGACAGATCCAATACTTCACCACATCTTTGCTGCTCAGTACTGCCAGCACGGTTAGGGCATAAAGCCAGCCTCGTGAATCGAGCAAATTTTGGTGAAGCTGCTCAGGTTGCACCCCACTCAGGAGCGCCCCGTACTTACTAGTAGTGCCACAGGCTAAAGACCAGCTCAAACCGGCCAACAAATAACTGATAAAGCTAGGGCGCAAATTTTTACCTTGGATTGCATCTGGTACCAATACAAAAAAAGGTTGATCGCCTAACCCCGACTGAAACAATACAAAAAACTTGTCAGCAAAGCGTTCTGAAATATTGTCTTTGACCGTTTGATACGCTGCTCCAGCATCGGTGCGCAATCTGCCCCGACAAACTACTCCCTGGGGACGATATTCGATCGACTCCAAAAAATACACCGACCAAGGAAAACATTCCCGTAACAGAGCTTCTTCTTCGATCGAGATCGATCGGAGTGGCGTTGACTCTTTCGGCGGTAAAACAACTTCTGGCTCAGGTGAAGAATCTCTTGGCGGTAGAGCAGGCTGATTAATGCGCAGCCAGCGAGATATTTGTGCTGATCGTCGAATAGTCAGGGTCAGCACCCAGTAGGCAATCATGCCTGATAAAATTAGGACGATCCACTTTTCCATGAACTCATTAATTCCTTTGCTTTTGTCTCCGCTGGCACAAGCGAATGGGCACAGGATGGAAGACAATATTATATTTGATATTATGCCTAACCCACCGGAAACCTCTCAAGAGACTCTCCAGAACCTAGGGAAGAAACCACATTTGGTGTTACAGAATGTCTTTGCTTTTGCCCCAAATCGCGATACTTTGGGTGGCACTTCTTATCTTATTGTAAACAAATTTGATGGTGCCTTACCCCAAAATATTTTAATTGATGCACCAGCTTGGAATGATACCAATCAAAAATTTATTGCTCAGCAAGGTGGTGTGCATTGGGCAATTGTTACTCACCGAGGCGGATTGGGGCAAATGGCCACCATTGCCCAAGAGTTAGCCTGCGCGGTAATCATTCAAGAACAAGAAGCCTATCTGTTACCAGACACCCCAACCACCACTTATCACCAAACATATCAGATTACTTTGACTGCCCCAGAAACCGCCTCAGAGAACACCCCAGAGGAGCCACTGCAAGTCATCTGGACTCCTGGCCATTCGCCCGGTTCTGCCTGTGTATACTACGCGGGCATGATGTTTACTGGCAGGCATCTATTACCCGATCGACAGATGAATCCTCAACCACTCCAAACTGCTAAAACTTTCCATTGGCCCCGGCAACTCCGCAGCGTGAATAGGTTAAAAGAGCTATTCCCACAAGTGAAATTTCTACTGCCTGGAGCAAGTAGCGGCATGTTAAGGGGTCAGGGCTTTATTGATATGGCCGATCGATCTTGGTAAATTTAGTAAATTTTGATGATGTTTTTTTCAGCTAGAAGTAATTACTAGCTAAACTGTTGAGAATTTCTTAATTTGGTTTGGTCTAGATCGATGATCATCACTATTACTGCTCTCAAAGGTGGTGTGGGCAAGACAACCACTGCTATTCACCTTGCGGCCTATCTCCAAGAAAAAGCCTCAACCCTGTTAGTAGATGCCGACAAAAACCGATCGGCTTTGGTGTGGTCACGGGAAGATAAGCTATCTTTCACGGTGGCCTCTCAAGCTTCAGCCACGGCAATTATCCAGAAATTTCAACATATTGTTATTGACACCCAGGCGCGGCCAGAACCCGAAGAACTCCAAGATTTAACTGGTAGCAGCGACTTGATTATTTTACCGACTACTCCCAACCATTTAGACATGGATGCCACTATTAAAGCGGCAGAATTGCTGAACTCTTGGGGTGCCAAATTCAAAGTGCTACTAACCCAAGTAGATCCACGGACTAAAAATGGCCGCAGTGGCCGAGAATTTTTGACCGAAGCTCAGATGCCGCTGTTCAAAACCGATATTCCTCGCTTGGTGGCTTTTGAGCGATCGCCGAGCCGAGGAGTAGCTGTGCAAAACTATAGTGACCCCCGATCTAACTTTGGCTGGCAACAGTATGTCGCAGTAGGTAAAGAAATACTTCCCTAGTATTTGTGCACAACAATTTTTCACCTCAGCCCCATGGCGGCACAGGCAAAATTGTGGAAATTGGCAACGGTGCTTTTGGCGGATATCGAGGAAGGTAGGTGTCGCATAAGACTTCGATCGGCTTACCGGGCGTAACTCGCAGCTTCACTAGCTTCCAGCAAGCGGCTCAGGAAGCGGGCATTAGCCGCATTTACGGTGGTATCCACTTCCTATCGGCTAATACTAATGGGTTAGAGTGTGGTGAACAGATTGGAGATGATGTGATTAGTAACTTCATGCAGAGCAAAGCGGCCTAAAATGTAATGGTTCATGACGAATGGCGATCGGTCCATGATCAAGCAAAAATCTTCTATCAATTCCCAGCAGCTCAATTCCCAGCAGCTCAATATCCAAGATCTGCTGGGAATTAATCTGGTTAGTGGATCTCTCACAACCTCAAGTATCCAAAAAGTTGACCGATTCCGAGTGCTTATCACAGACTATAATATGTGATATCGATTTCGCTGTTAGAGCCTGGGTGGAGTTTTATTATCCAAAAATATACAGGAGTAATGACAATACATTATGCTTAGGGGAAGGCAGGATTTCCCATCGAGGGAATGTGTGATTTGCTTCTTGGGCTTAATGGTATTCCAATTTCCAGCAAAGTAGTATAAACTTGCCGACAGTTATTGAAAAATTATCTTTAAGTCAATGACAATCAGTAAAAGTTATCTGCTAAAATGAAGCTTTCGTTATATAAACAATTTAGTGGTCTTATGAAAAAAGCCAATCCAACATTTCAAATAAAAGTCATTATTAATTTTGAAATAGAAATTCACGCTGAAGACATAGAAATATCTACCCGCAATCTTTATGAAGAAATTGTATTACTAGATATAGAAAATATCAACTTAGATAAGGTTGGTATTGCCCCAAACAAAAGTAAAAGTGGTGAAATAATCAATTGGGGTTCGATGTTAGTAACATTAATGGCGACAGGTGGCGTTGCAACAACACTAATTAATTCTATACAATCATGGCTTACAAGATTTGAGCACAGAAGCATAACTTTGGAGATTGATAATGATAAGTTAACAATAACTGGAGTATCATCTGAAGAACAAACACATCTCATCAATACTTGGATTAATAGACATACAAAAAGCACATGAACCTGAATCCAGTTAGGTCAGCTCTTATAATTGCCAATTACAAATTTGAATACGCAACACTGCGAGATCTGGATTCTCCGCGCCAAGATGCAGAATCCTTGGCTGATGTGTTGAGTCAACACGATCTTGGCAACTTTGAAGTGAAGACTCTATTAAATGAAAATTCATACAACATAAAAAAATGTATCGAAGATTTTTTTGTAAAGCGTAATCGCAATGATTTATTATTACTATATTTTTCCGGCCATGGTATAAAATGTAATAACGGTCAATTGTGCTTCGCAACTTCTGATACTCAAGAAAGCTTACTTCTTTCAACATCAATCTCAGCATCTTTTATAAAAGAAAATATGAAAGAGAGTATGTCAAAAAGACAGGTGTTAATATTAGATTGTTGTTACAGTGGTGCTTTTGAACGGGTAAAAAGTAATGCTCGCATTTATACAATGGAGCACTTTAAAGGAGAGGGTGTAGTCATATTAACAGCTTCAGATTCAATGCAATATGCTTTTGAAGAAGAGCCGTCGAAAAGTGACAAACCGCACTCTATTTTCACTAAGACTATCAGGGCAAACGCATCAAAATTTATATTTAATAACCAATGTATCAGTCTAACTTAGAATCCTGTTAAAGTTGAGCAAAATATCAATCACCAGGTTGCTACTCATGCTCCAAAAGCCTAAAACCATTA
>JAAFHZ010000147.1 GCA_013297675.1 Synechococcales cyanobacterium bin59.metabat.ball.084
GTAAGCGCAGCGCCAATTAGCGGAAAGCTGCATGAGGAGTTGAGCAAAAATGCAGTATTTGGTATACTTGAACTGTAAGCAGAGTGGCAGTAATTTGCACTGCGAACAACCAGTACCTTAAAAATAGAATGTAGAGGGTTCCAGAAAGGAGAGCTGCCAGCCGGTAGACCCGTTTTTTGGGTAAAACATTTTACGGAAATAGGTGTAAACATTTAGATTATCTAATTGATTTTACAAAACGACGGTGAGGACGCATCGTTGCTGCTTGTGGAGGCTTCGGGGATACCCGGCCTATGAAGCAAGAAATCTCATTTGTAAACTTGAGAAGCCCCCACCAAACCGCCTAAGCGTTTGGTGGTGGAAGTCGTCACTTCTATAACATTTGTTTCAGCCTTCCCCCACAAATGGCCAGGTGTTAGAAAATAGCAGGCTAGCGCAAGTTATCTCGGCTACCTGCAACTTCAGGCGGCATACTCCAAGACTTTTAGGCACCATTCTCTTCACCATGATGAACAGCAACCAAACACCCTCCAAGCAAGGCTTATACGACCCGCAATTTGAACATGACGCTTGCGGCGTAGGGTTTATCGTACATCAGAAAGGCCAGCAAACCCACTCGATCGTCTCCCAAGCCCTGACCATATTAGTCAACCTCGATCACCGGGGAGCCTGCGGCTGCGAAACCAATACCGGCGACGGTGCAGGAATCTTGATGCAGGTTCCTCACAAATTCATGCAGAAAGTCGCCCAAGCCGAAGGGATCACCCTGCCCGCTGCCGGAGAATACGGAGTCGGTGCTATTTTTACATCCCCTGATCCTGCTAAGCGTGCCGCCAGTCGCCGAGAATTTGAAAAAGTGGTGGCCGCAACAGGTCAAAAAGTTTTAGGCTGGCGCGATGTGCCCATTGATGATTCCTCGATCGGACGCACCGCTAAAGACAGCGAACCCTTCATGCAGCAAGTCTTTATCGAACGCAACCCCAATTTAGCTGATGACCTAGCCTTTGAGCGGAAACTCTACCTAATCCGTAAACTTGCCCACCGCGCCATTCGTCCTGGCATCGACGATACCCATTGGTATATTTCCAGCATCTCTTGTCGCACATTGGTATATAAGGGAATGCTGATGCCCGAGCAAGTTGGGCAATATTTCCCTGAACTGCAAGACCCAGATATGGAAAGCGCCTTGGCCTTGGTGCATTCTCGCTTCAGCACCAACACCTTCCCAAGCTGGGAACGATCCCACCCTTACCGTTACATTGCCCACAACGGCGAAATCAATACCCTGCGCGGCAACATCAACTGGATGCAGGCTCGGCAATCGATGTTTGCTTCCGAGCTGTTTGGCGACGATATGAAGATGATTCAGCCGGTGATTAATGTCGATGGCAGTGACTCGCTGATTTTTGATAACGCCTTAGAATTATTGGCTTTATCTGGTCGCTCCTTGCCTCACGCCATGATGATGATGGTGCCGGAGCCTTGGAATGCTCATGAATCGATGAGTGCGGAGAAGAAAGCTTTTTACGAATATCATTCTTGTCTGATGGAGCCTTGGGATGGCCCGGCTTCGATCGCCTTTACTGATGGCACGATGATCGGCGCTTTATTAGACCGCAATGGTCTGCGGCCTTCGCGCTACTATGTGACCAAAGATGACTTGGTAATTATGGCCTCAGAAGCTGGGGTGCTGCCGATCGAGCCAGAGCGAGTCCTGCGTAAAGGCCGGATTCAACCCGGTGAAATGTTTGTAGTCGATACGGCCAAAGGACGGATAGTTACTGACCAAGAAATCAAAGACCAAATTGTGAACGAGCATCCTTACCGCCAGTGGCTCGATCAGCAGTTGGTGAAACTAGAGCAGTTACCAGCAGCTACCAATATTCCTAGTGATCACAATGGGGATTTGGTTCAACAGCAGATGGCCTTTGGTTATACCTTTGAAGAACTGCGTTTATTGATGGCTCCCATGGCGCGGGATGGGGTAGAAGCTACTGGTTCCATGGGAACTGATACGCCTTTGGCCGTGTTGTCCGATCGACCGAAGCTCTTATATGACTACTTTCAACAGCTCTTTGCCCAGGTGACAAATCCGCCGATCGATTCGATTAGAGAAGAGATTGTGACTTCGGCTTTAACTACAATTGGTGCAGAGCGTAATTTGTTGCAGCCCGAACCAGAAAGCTGTCATTTAATTGCTTTAAATTCACCAATTCTCAGTAATGCTGATTTGGCAAAGCTGAAGAATTTGAATCAGGCAGATTTTAAGTCAGTAACTATGCCAATTTTGTTTAACCCCAAAGAAGGCGTTAGCAACTTAGAATCCCGAATGGAGCAGATTTGTCAACAGGCTGACCAGGCCATCCAAGACGGTGCCAGCATCTTAATTTTGAGCGATCGGGGTGTAAATCCAGAGCAGGCACCTATTCCTGCCCTGCTAGCAGTGGCTGGTTTGCACCACCATTTAATCCGGCAAGGTACCCGTACTCGGGTAGGATTGGTGCTGGAATCTGGTGAACCGCGCGAAGTACATCACTTTGCGGTGCTGATTGGCTATGGCTGTGGGGCGATTAATCCCTATCTAGCTTTTGCCACGATCACTGACATGATCGAACAGAAGTTGCTGCTAAATACCGATCCACAGACGGCAGTGAAAAACTACATTAAGGCCGCCACTAAAGGCGTAACTAAAATTGCTTCTAAGATTGGGATTTCTACGATTCAGAGCTATCGCGGTGCCCAGATTTTTGAGGCGATCGGCTTAAACTCCTCGATTATTGACAAATACTTCACCCGCACCGCTTCGCGGATTGCTGGTGCCGATGTGGGCGTAGTTACCCAAGAAGCCTTGGCGCGTCATAGCTATGCTTTCCCCGATCGACCAGCCAAAGGCCAAACCTTGGCGGTGGGCGGTGACTATCAATGGCGCAAAGACGGCGAAGCCCATCTGTTTAACCCAGAAACCATTCACCTTTTACAGAAAGCGGTGCGGACGGGCGACTATGAAATCTACAAAAAATATGCGGCCTTGGTCAATCAACAAGACCACGAACACTTTACCTTGCGGGGCTTGTTAGGCTTCAAAGATCAACAGTCTATCCCGATCGAAGAAGTTGAGCCGATCGAAGCCATCTTAAAAAGATTTAAAACCGGCGCAATGAGCTATGGTTCAATTTCTCAGGAAGCCCACGAGGCACTGGCGATCGCCATGAATCGGATTGGTGGTAAATCCAACACCGGCGAAGGCGGCGAAGACCCCGAACGCTACACCTGGACAAACGAGCGGGGCGACTCTAAAAATAGTGGTATTAAACAAGTGGCCTCTGGACGATTTGGGGTGACAAGTTTGTATCTGTCCCAAGCGCGAGAAATCCAGATCAAAATGGCACAGGGAGCCAAGCCCGGTGAAGGTGGTCAGTTACCAGGGAAGAAAGTCTATCCTTGGATTGCCAAGGTGCGGCACTCCACCCCTGGGGTGGGCTTGATTTCGCCACCACCCCACCACGATATTTACTCGATCGAAGACCTTGCCGAGTTAATCCATGACCTAAAAAATGCCAATCGGGCTGCACGGATTAACGTCAAGCTGGTATCAGAAGTTGGAGTAGGGACGATCGCCGCCGGGGTAGCTAAAGCCCATGCAGATGTAGTGCTAATTTCGGGGTTTGATGGTGGCACGGGTGCTTCGCCTCAGACTTCGATTAAACATGCCGGTTTGCCTTGGGAACTAGGACTAGCCGAAACCCATCAAACCCTAGTGCTCAACAATCTGCGCAGTCGGATTGTTGTAGAAACTGATGGTCAGCTTAAAACTGGTAAGGATATTGCGATCGCTGCTCTGCTCGGAGCCGAAGAATTCGGTTTTTCTACAGCACCGTTGGTAACTTTGGGCTGCATCATGATGCGGGTTTGCCACCTCAATACTTGCCCCGCCGGTATCGCTACCCAAGATCCGCAACTCCGCGAAACTTTTGTGGGCGACCCTGAGCATACGGTGAACTTTATGAGGTTCATTGCCCAAGATATGCGCGAACTCATGGCACAGCTTGGCTTCCGCACGCTCAATGAGATGGTGGGACGCACAGATGTTTTGGAAGCTAAGGCGGCGATCGATCACTGGAAAGCCAAGAATATCGATTTATCCAGTCTGCTCTATCAACCAGAGGCAGGGCCAGAAGTGGGGCGCTATTGCCAGATTCCTCAAGATCATGGCTTAGAGAAGTCTTTGGATATGACTACTTTGTTGGAGCTGTGTAAGGGGGCGATCGAAAATGGTAAACCAGTGAAAGCTACTTTGCCCATCAAAAACGTCAACCGTGCGGTGGGGACAATTCTGGGCAATGAAATTACCAAAAATCATTGGCAAGGGCTACCGGCAGACACTGTTCACCTAAACTTCCAAGGTAGCGCTGGTCAAAGCTTTGGCGCATTTGTGCCACCGGGTGTAACTCTAGAATTAGAGGGCGATGCTAATGACTATATTGGCAAGGGTCTGAGCGGTGGCAAAATCATCCTGTATCCATCGGCGGCTTCTACTTTTGTGGCGGAAGAAAACGTGATTGTGGGAAATGTGGCGCTGTATGGTGCTACTAGCGGCGAGGTTTACATTAGCGGCATGGCTGGGGAGCGTTTTTGTGTGCGCAACTCCGGGGTGACTGCGGTGGTGGAATCGATCGGCGATCATGGCTGTGAGTATATGACTGGCGGCAAGGTGTTTATCCTAGGCAAGACCGGTCGCAATTTTGCGGCGGGGATGAGCGGTGGGGTGGCCTACGTGCTGGATGAGCAGGGAGATTTTGCTTCTCGCTGTAATACTCAGATGGTGGGCTTAGAAACGCTCACTGATCCTTCGGAGATTGCCGAGGTGCGGGTGACAATCCAGAAACATGCTGACTATACCAAGAGTGCAAAGGCGCTGCGGCTGTTGGCTGATTGGGATGCTATGGTGCCCAAGTTCGTAAAAGTGATGCCGCGCGATTATAAGCGGGTGTTACAGGCGATTCAGAATGCGTTGTCTTCGGGGTTGAGTGGTGATGATGCCCTCAATGCGGCCTTTGAAGAAAATGCCCGCGATGTGGCGCGGATTGGTGGTAGCTAAGCAATGTTAACAAAACCTCTGCCAAATCTGGGAGAGGTTTTGTTTTCTGCTAATGTTACAAAACAATTCTGATTTGCTAACAATTATGTTTGAAGATGACTGAATTTTTACAGGTATATGGCTATCATGGAACAAGCCGTACTAAAGCGTTAAGTATCCTGAAAAATGGATTCCTGGTAAGCAATAATGATTACGATTGGTTAGGCACCGGGATATATTTCTTTCAAGATGCTCCGGCTAGAGCTGGAGTATGGGCGAGGGAGCAATACCCGGAAGAACCAGTGGTTATCCGTGCTAGCATTAATCTGGAAGGTTGCATAGATTTGTTAGATATTGTTTGGTTTGAAGATCTCAAAACCATCTACAGTGCTTTTGCTGAACAGTATAGATTGCGCGGTGTACCCATACCCATGCAAAACCCGTCTATTTCCAAGGCTCACCGTTTGGACTGTGCTTTCTTTAAATACACTACCCAGTTATTGCTTGGAAAGGACAATCAAGTAGAATGTATTCGGGCAGCTTTTGCAGAGGGAAACGGTATATTTCCTAATTCAGCTATTTTTGATTTGGCTCATGTTCAAATTGCAGTTTTAAATCCATCTTTAATTAAAAAATGTAGTTTAATTGAAATTACGGGAGGTACTTAGAATGCTAGATGTCAAAAAATCTCTAGAAATATTAAAAGACCATTTCGCTACAGTTACTCCAGAAGAATTTGCTGCTAATTTGGAAGAGTTTTGTCCGGAGTTGATAGAAGAGGAATCAGCATATCTCAATTCCAATGGATTAATGGATTTAAATATTAGTCGATCAATAAATAAGAACATTTCAACTATAGAGGTTGATGCCATCATAGATTTTATCTGTATTTTTTTGTCTGACTTGTTAAGAGGTAGTAAGACAGATTTTCGGATAGATGATTCCACAGAGATGATGAATTTTTGGAAAGCACAAGCTATCTGGAGTCGTTTGTGGCCTAAAATTGAGGTAAAAGAAGCCGCTATAGAGGCAGTTGTAGATGCTGCTAATAATCCTGATAACGAAGATTTTCAGACTGTTTTAAAAGTGCAATTTAGAAAGTTATTAGATCAAGATGAGGAGCTATTAAAATCAGTTAATCAAGTTTGGTTAACTGATTCAATTGATGATATTTCTGCAAAGTCTTTGACCACTACAGAAGCTACAGTTAACAATCGCGATCATGAAATTATTCCCGCCCTTCATCAACCATCGCCTCATTAGTCATCCTGTTCAACGCCTCCCAAAATAACCCAACCAGCTCAGGTTGTTTATCTAGCAACGATTCTAACACTGGCTTAGGGTACAAAATCAAATAAATCGGCCTAAACTGCGACAATGGCAGACCCTTAGCCTCAATTTCGGGTATGATATACTTTAGATATCCACTGATAGGTGCTGGTTTATGAAAACACAAGTTGGCCAATGGGGAAACTCTTTAGCTCTGCGCATACCTAAATATGCCGTTGAAGCACTAGATTTGAAGCCTAATGATGCGATCGAATGTACGGTTGAAGCGGGCAAGCTAGTGATGCAGCGAATTCAAACTTTACCAGAGCTTAGTTTAGATGAATTACTAGCGGGGATTACTGACCCTCCTGAAGGTGAGGTGGAGTGGGGTAAGCCAATGGGGCAAGAGGTTTGGTAATGTATATTCCCAAACGCGGTGATTTCATCTGGATTGATTTTGACCTGCAAGCTGGCCATGAGCAAATGGGAAACCGACCAGCTTTGGTGATTAGCCACGATGATTTTAATGAGCAAATGGGTTTTGCTTATGTCTGTCCCATTAGTAATACCCAACGAAAAAATCCTTTTTATGTGGCGATACCAGAAGGGGAGGCGGTGACTGGTGTGATTATGACAGAGCAGATGCGATCTCTGGATTTTAGAGCTAGGAAAGCTACTTATAAAGGTGCTTGCCCAGAGCTGTTATTGCAAGATTGCCTGAGAAGAATTAAACCAATCATTTTTTAGCTATATGCTTATCCAACATGACTCTGAAGCACTGTTGCAGTTGAATTGCTAGTTTAAATGCTCGCACGGAAAAAATAAGTAATTAGATAGTAAATTAACCACTTGTGTCAGAATGCCTGCAAACAAAACTCACTGCTTCTATAGCAATTTTGGCCTTGAACTCTGCACTGTGTTTTTTCATTGCATTGTTTAATTTTAATTCTCCAGACGATCGTTGTGGTGATGTTTGGCAGACTTTCTATCTTAACTCCTCGTCCGAAATATAGGGATTATCATAGGTGAACTTGCTGCCATTAAAATGCTAGATACTAATAGCGTAATCACTTGAGAATTGAATAATCTTTAGGTAGATTGCCACATTGCACCAATATATTCTGATAAGAAAATTTGCAATGCAGTAATATTTCAATTTGTCCACTAGCTTGTAAGATCAGCATAGTACTCAGGAGTTTTTATGCATAGAAAAAGATTTATTCAACTTTTAGCTGCTGGATCAATATTGATTTTCACCACTTGTTATCAAATACAAGCCAATGGGCAACCGGTGGATATTAACAGCGTAACGACGGAACTAAAAAAAGGAGGTTATGTGATTGTACTCAGGCATGGTGCCACTAGACGAGATCAGGCTGATACCGATCCGCTGAACCATAGCAACATAGCCAAGCAGCGATTGCTCAGCACTAAAGGGAAAGAACAGGCAAAACAAGTTGGCGATGCCTTTAAAAAACTGGGTATCCCGATCGGCAAAGTTTATACCAGTAAGTTTTATCGAGCGATCGAAACAGGCAGACTGGTGGGTAATATTGAGCCAACGCCGATTATTGATATTACTGAAGGTGGATTGGTAGTCTCCCCGATCGAAAATGATCGTCGTGCCCAATCCCTGCGTCAATTAGCAGCCACCATATCTAACGACAATAAAAATACTCTAGTTGTCACCCACAAACCCAACATTGTTGATGCCTTTGGTAAAAATTGGTTTGAGGTGAAAGAGGGCGAAGCAACTATTTTCAAGCCTAATGGCTCCAATAAACCTACTGTGATTGGGCGGTTTCAATCAAATGATTGGATTGCAGTAGCTAAAAACAAATAGCCAGCAGGAGATTAGCAGTTAGTGCGCCACAGCTTAATGGTGCCGTCTATACTACTGCTAGCCAGGGTTTTACCATCAGGACTAAAAGCCACCGAAATTACTAAGCCCCGATGCCCAATATTTGTTTGCAGCAGTTGGCCAGTAGCTATTTGCCAGACCTTCACAGTATTGTCGGCACCGCTGCTGGCCATTGTTTGACCATCGGGGCTAATTGCTACATTATAAAAGCAGTCCCCAAAGTACCCCATTGATGCCTAGCCACCTTTTAAAGACCGTTTGCCCATGGGCATTAAATTTTTTAGCCAAGTAGGCTGTAGATACAAGCTTCCCACTGTCACCAAAAAGAAAATATAGCTGATCGCCTGCACTAAATATAGTCGCTGCACATAGCCAAACAAAGTGTTAAAAACTACACCGGGAAAGGCTTCCTCTGGCATTATTTTACTCAAGTTCCACACCATTGGCCCCAAGATACAATCTTTATCAGCCGGTTTGGCAAAGCGCTCATAGAAAAAACACATGCTCTGCGATTCTCGGCTAGAGCTAGCCATTGCCCCCACGGCTTGATCGAATCTGGCTAGAGAAGTTACCACTAAGCCGCCAATAATTAAAAGTAGTAGAATGCCCATAATCGCAAAGAACCTGCGAATATTTAGCCGCACCCCCCACTTAAACATCAACATGCCAATGACAGTTGCTGCTACGACTCCACCAACTGCCCCCAATGCTGGAAAAATTCCTTGCTGGAGCTTAGAAGCAATAAACAGCACAGTTTCAAACCCTTCTCTCATAATTGCAAAAAACACTAGGCCAAAAATTCGCCAGCCATTTTTGGCTTGGGCATGAACAGCATTATCTACCGCTCCTTCTACTTCTTGTTTGAGAGTTTTGGCGTGCTTAGTCATCCAAATTAGCATCCAACTCAACATTACAATTGCCAGCAAGCCAAAAAATCCCTCGATCGCTGGCTCAATAGAACTGGCGTACTGCTGATTGGCTGCGCCTAAGTTCTGAATTACCCACTGAAACGCCACGCCAGTAGCGGCACTGAGGGCAATGCCGACCCCGATCGCCCAATATACCCAAGACTTTAAATAAGACTGACCCGATTTTTTTAGATAGGCCATGACGATCCCCACCACCAAGGCGGCTTCAACTCCTTCGCGCAGAGTCAGAATAAATGTGGGTAAGGCGGAGATCAAGTCCATAGTATTAAGTCGTGAGGTGTAGAAACAATTATCAAACAGAAAAAACAAAAAAGCCAGCTAAGCAACCACATCA
>JAAFHZ010000148.1 GCA_013297675.1 Synechococcales cyanobacterium bin59.metabat.ball.084
AAGCCGATCAAAATACAGCTAACTAGCAAAGTTTTCTAATATCACTGGTGCGGAACTTCTGGACTACTTCAGATCGTCTGCTGCAAAATGATCTAATTTTTACTTTCTCTCAATATGCGAAATATCTCTCAAGCATTGGCTGTAGTTTCTGTGGTTGCCCTATCAACAGTCGTTGCCACCGCCGCTATGGCAAAGCCAACTAGTCAATCAATTTTGGTGAGTCAAACCAGCACCTCTGGGCCTGCCGAAGTTGCTTTGGCTGAACATTTAAGCCGAACCGGTGCCATCATGTATGGCATTAATTCTTGCCCCTATTGCCAAAGCCAAAAGCAGCGCTTTGGCAGCACTGCTTGGCCAAAAATTAAATATATAGAATGTGTTGGCTCTGGAGCCAATCTTTGCAACCAGGCCAAAATCCGCGTCACGCCAACTTGGTTTATTAAGGGTGCCTACTATCCCGGCGAACTTTCTTTGTTCAAACTAGCTAAGGTTTCTGGCTATACCGGTGCCACGAACTTTAAGAATAAGTAATCTCAGCTTCTGTTCACAAATTTCATCTGCATCTACCCACTCCAATTTATGTCTCCGACTTTCTTGTCTCGCCTGCTGCTGTCTGTATTTTTGTCGGCATCTTTTTTGGTGCCGACTTCAGCTTTTGCTCAAGCTAAACCCAAAGTTGATCCGGTTTTGGAACAACAGGTGTTGGAAGTTTTGCGCAAAAACCCCGAAGTAATCTATCAAGTCCTGAAAAAATTTGGGGAAGAGCAGCGGGCAGCACAGGAGCGGCAAGCTAAAGCCGAACAACTAGCCGCTGTCCAAAAACTTTTCAAAGATCCCAAAACCTTAATTGCTTCTTCGCCCACGCTTGGCTCAACTAGTAACAAAATCTTACTGGTGGAGTTTTCAGATTTTCAGTGCCCATTTTGCTCTAAATCCAATGGGATTTTGAAGCAGTTTATGGCCAAACACAAAGACAAAGTTACCTTAGTTTTTAAGAATTTTCCTCTTACCCAAGTGCATCCCGAAGCTTTACCGGCAGCCAGAGCAGCCTGGGCAGCCCAGCAACAGGGCAAGTTCTGGGAGTATCACGATGAGCTGTTTGCCAATCAGGACAAGCTCAGCAATAACTTTTACCTAGATACCGCCAAGAAATTAAATCTGAATCTGGCTAAGTTTCAGGGAGATTATGGTATCGCTGACACAGCGATTCTCAATGACTTCAAGTTAGGACGCAGCATAGATGTGCAAGGCACGCCAACTTTGATTTTGAATGGGATGGTTGTGGAAGATCCCCAATCGATCGCGGCATTGGAGCAGTTACTAATCAAAGTCGGAAAATGATCAAACTATGAGCATGGCTGGGTGGTATTTTACATTTTCACAAAGTTTCCAGATAGCTCAACAGCGCCGCCATTTCCTGCGGGCTGGGCTGAAACTGGGGCATCGGTGGAGTCTTACCGCTAGTTACTTGCTCAATCAGCGCTGGACGAGATTTGCGCTTGGCCACGGCGTGCAGATTGGGCCCCACCCTTCCTTGAGCCTCTAGGCCATGGCAACCACTGCAATTCATCTGAAAAATGGCGTGGCCAAGAGTGGCATCGCCCCGTAACGCCAAAACCTCTTGAGCATAGGGGCTAGTCGATCGCCACGGATTGCTCAGCACTAAAATTGCCACAGCCACAGTGACCACAATGGATACAATAATTTGCTGTGCAGATAGATTTTTAGATTCTAGCAGTTGGTTTTGCAACGGACCCTTCTTAAAGATACTTACTAAAAAATTTTGATAAACTTCACAGAAGATTTACAATACGACTGAGATAGACCTACAGCGTCGCTAATAGTGTATCGAAAAAACACGGCAAAACACATATTTCTTCATAATTTCTCTATCTTTCACTCTTGCCCTCGCTCCCTGAAGGCGGTACGCTGGATTAAAATTCTTATTTACTTTTGTTAACGGAGATCTAATACAGTGGTAGAACCATTACTTTCTGGAATTGTACTTGGGCTAGTGTCCATCACCCTTTTGGGTCTGTTCGTAGCAGCTTATTTTCAGTACAAGCGCGGCGACCAAATCGGCTAGTCACCAATTTCTATCGCAGATGCAGCGGCAGATGGCATTAGTGCCTTTTGCCGCTATGTTTTTGGTGTCAATTTCAGTGAAATTAGCCAATCTCCGCTGGAGATTTTAACTGTAAAAAAGTCAGAGCCACTGTGCCATAGCTTTTTTGCCGCGATACTACCAGAGTGGTTAAAACCAACTCAGTACTCAGATCTCGATCGACCCCGTGTTCCAAGGCAATCTCACCGCCTGCTGCCAACAGATTAGATTCCTGAATGGCATCAATCGCCCGCTGATACAGATTTCCCTGATAAGGCGGATCACAATAAACCAAATCAAACTGCTGACCAGCCAAAGAAGGCACAAACTTCTGTACCCGCCCATTGATTAACCGAAAAGTCCCTTCCTGGACTAGCTTCTGACAATTTTCACGAATCAGCTTGCTAGCTACCGGTGACTCTTCGATCGCCACCACCATTGCAGCCCCCCGACAAATTGCCTCCGCCGCTATCGCTCCACTGCCGCTACACAGATCTAAAAACCGACAGCCCAAAATCTTGCCCTGCCAACTATTAAACAGCGCCTGTCGCACTTTAATCGGCGTAGGTCGCGTCGCTAGGCCGGGCAGAGTAATAATCTCCCGATTGCCATGAATTCTAATACTCATAGCAAACCTGCTGCCTGGGTGGCCACGATTACTGCGGCATTATCACCAGGAATAAAAATTTTGCTGGTCATAGGTTAAGAACTAAAAGCCATTCCGCTACGCGGCAGGTCAGGTAAATCTAGCTCTACTTTGCTAGGTTTGACCACTTTTTCAGCGGCTCGATCGGCTGCTAATTGCAACTCGTTTTGTAAGCGCTGGTTTTCTTGGTGCAGTTTAGCGATTTTGTCCCGAATGGGAGCCAAACGCTCGGCAAATTTTTTGGTGTAAATCTTGGGTAGCTCTTGTACCACCTGCTCTAACATCCGACTGCGATCGCTTAGTTCTCGGACAGTCCGCCGAAGCTGCTGAATCTCGGCATCGCGAGTATGAAGCTGCTCTTGGTAATACTGCACCTGGGTTTCTACTCCTTGGAGCTGTTCCCGCAGGGCACGAATTTCGCCTTTGTGGTCGCCGACTAACTCGCCCCGAGGTGGCTGAGAATGGTTGGTCTTCACGATCCGAAATAACTCTTGAGAGAGCTGCTGTACAAGCTGATCACGAGTATTTAGCTCTTCGCGAAAATGCGCGACTTCTGCTTTGAGTGCAGAAAGATTACTGGGCTGGGTAGAATCCACCATGAGGGTTATTCTGAAAAATTAGTCAATGTCTTACTAAATTCTACATTTTCTATGGACAAAAAAAAGGGTTCTAGGAAATCTAGACCCTTTTTTCACATTAAGAATTGAAAGTGTTGTCGTGAGCACGCTTTCATGATTGGTTTACGTGACAAGATCTACTATGATACTATTGCTTTATGCAAGTAATTTACCATGTCGTCTTTATCTGGAGATTTATTAAGATGTATCAAGCAAGATTGTGTCTACCCATTCTGTTTGTGATTTTACATGCCAATGCTTTTTCACTCCAAACTAGTGGAGTAGTATTGAGGAATGAAGAAATTTCATCGAAGCCGTATATTGTAGATAGCTTTAAAGCCATAGCAGCCAAAGGTTTTAACTGGGAACATATTTTTGAAAATCATTCTGCCAGCGGAAAAGTTGCAAAGCAAAGACTTAAAGCTGATCCTGACTACATATACAGCATCTATCAGAATATGACGAATGCTCAAATACAGTCGTGCGTCCAAAGAGCTTGGAAAAGTAAGGAAAAAATAAAAATACAGTCTGCCGCGCCAGGGGAGTCAAGACGAATACAATATCGTGGGTATGATGCTGACACAAATTATACTATCGAGTTTTGGCAGAATGAAGATAGTGGATTTGTAGAGACAGCTTACCCTATTAAAGTGAAGAAGCCATAAAATCCGAATACTTCGGGTGCTTGATCTGCACCCGAGGCAAAGAAATTGTCGCCCGTAACTTATTGTAATCATTCACTCTTGCAAGAACTAATAAGCAAGCAAAACTAGTATGAATTTAAAAATTAAAATTGACCCAGAATCGATGGGAAAATATGTCAAAAATGGTGGGGAACTGCTTTTTGAAATTGCCTGGGAAGATCAGGGGAAATATTATCCCATGAATCCTTGGCTAGATTTCGGTATAGTCATACTGGGCTGGTGGAGTAGTAGTATTTCATCGGCTATTAGAAATAAAGAGCGTGTAGTTGAGTTTTCTTTTATGGATGGTCCATATAACCTGAAAATGGAAATTGATTGGTTGACTAGCCAGGTTGTAATATCTTCAGAAAACGGGAAATTTGAAACTCAATCATCAATTAGCGAGGTAAGAGAACAGCTTATATCTGCTATTGAATTCATTGATAGAGAACTATCAACACATAGTCTACTTAACAATGATCAAGAGCGCCTCACCAACTTCAAAAAGCTACTAACTACCTAGAGAATGTAAAAAATACATCTCATTAGATTCCACATTTTCTGTGAACAAAAAAAGGGGCTAGTAAATCTAGCTCCCTTTTCTCGTGTTAAGAATTAAAAAGCAATACCAGAAACTATCTAACGGTACCTTCCAACTTAGCGGTGTCGATCGGCTTCATAGCATACATTCTGATGGCATTCCAGCCGATCGCTGCAATATGAGGGATGTTTTTAGCCGTTTTTAAGAACTTAGGCAAGTTGCTAGCTGGGGCATTTACAATCTTGAGATAGCTAGCTGCCGACTTATCCAGCAGGGCAGTAAACTTCGGATTGTTCACGTCTAAGATGATTGGAAATACCCGGCCAGCAGTCCAGTTAGTTTCCTTAATTACATCTAGGTTGAAGTCCCGAGTGGTCATTCCCATAGCTTCATAGAACCGAGTGCGCTGATGGTCATTCAAATACATGGTAAGAAAAACGCTGAGTAAGAAAAACCGGCACCAGAGCTTAGCTTTCAAGTCATTCAAAATATGGGGCTGAGACTTCATTACTGCATCAAAAAAGTCACCATGCCGGTTTTCGTCTTGGCACCAGTTCTCAAAATAATTGAACAACGGATACAGTTTATTCTCAGGATGAGCTTCCAAATGACGGAAAATCTTGATATAGCGCCAGTAACCAATTTTCTCGGAGAGATAGGTGGCGTAAAAAATAAACTTGGGTTTAAAGAAAGTATATTTGTGGTTCTGAGTCAAAAAGCCCAAATCCAAAGACATATCAAAGTCAGACATGGCCTTATTTAAGAAGCCCGCATGACGAGCTTCGTCCCGAGACATCAGGTTAAAACCTTCTGCCAACAAAGGATTTTTCTTTTTCAAACGTCTGCCCAGCTCTTTGTAGAGCAGAAAGCCCGAAAATTCGGCGGTGCAAGAACGCTCTAAAAATTCACTAAACAACTGCCGGGTTTCGCCGTCAATGCTATCCCAGGAGTTATCAAACTGTTCATCGCGCACGAAGTGATGGCGATTGTAATCTACTTTAAACTCGGCGATGATGGCACGCATCTCCTCTTCGTTGTAAGAGATGTCCATTTTCTCCATTTCTTCAAAGTCGGTGGTATAGAACCGAGGAGTCAAAATGGTTTCCTTGGCTGGCATCTTGACCGCGTTTTGCAAGTCGGGGTTTTGCAGGTCGGCTGCCGGTTTTGTAAGTGAGTTTACCATTGTGTTTTTTTATAGGTTTGACGGCTACAAGCCTTTTCTCTGTAGGCCATTTTACCAAGACCATGAGAGTTAGGGTATGGGTTTGTATTAAGAGTTGCAAAGAATCAGCTAGTTTGGCAACAGCCATTTCTGGGCATTGAGGCGCTTAGTGAGGCCAAACAGCAGTAAATCTAGGGTCATTTTGCGTTCGTCTATTAAAAAAGACTCGATCGAACTCGCGGTGCCGCCATTAGATATACAAGAAAATCCGCGCTGGCCTTGAATGTCTTCCGCAAAAAAGTACAGGTTAAACTGGCGGGTATTGTTTTTCCATTTACCCACGATCTGCCAGCAGTCTGGCACATTGGGCACTCCAGAGATGGTTACTGGCGCTTTGGCGAATTCTAATTTCAAATCAGCCAAACCCTGGGCACTCAAGCCACTTTGAATTGCTGGCACAAAGTCTTGCTGAATAAAATCGACGAAAGGTTTATCTTCTAAGGCGGGTGCTTTTTCCTTTTTAGCACCGGGGGCTTTGGCAACTGCTGCCGTTGTTTCTGCTGCTGCATCGGTGCTGGTATCGGCGACATCAGCAGATGCTGCTGGTTTCGGTGCTCTGGGAGTTTGGGGGGTTTTGCTGGCTTCAGTCATAAGAAAATATCATGATATGGGGAGGATTTTAGATTTGGCGATTCTTTTTCAGAGGCAATTTGTGAACGCCGAAGGTGCAGCCTGCAGACACGTTTGGTCGGAGGCAACCTCAGATCAGTGCGGAGCAGATGGCAGGGCGATCAATTCAAAGAGGAGAAAAATCCTTCTAGGCTATTTTAGTCTGGCAGCTCCTTCTTAGCCAAAAGTACGAAAAAACAAAAAACCACCCACCATTTGCATCATCCAAGAAAACCGCAGGGTCGGCCAAAAAATTATGCCGTTAATCATGGCTACCAATGGCCAGTCTAGGTGAAATTCTGGAGTTGACCAGTTGAGCCACCACAGCAAACTTGCCAATACAAATAATAGTCCCGATAAAACGTACCTAAACATGGTCAACTCAAAGCTTAAGGGCTTAGTGCTGAACATTATTTCAGAGAGCTGTCTGCCAAGAAAATCAAACATGTGAATGAATCCGTAGACTCACGGTAACTGGTAGGATTTTACTTCTTTTGTGAACACTTTTGCTAGTCCTGATAAAATCACTTTGCTCCGCAATGCCTTTTCTCTCAATCTGAACTCTTTTTATCTCACCAACTGCCGATCGCTATCTATAGCTATATTCAAACCAGCGAAACTCGTTAAGTAGCCTTGCTGCCGGTAATTTTCATAGTTATTCTTTGTACAGATCGATCATCATTAACCAAGCTCCTCCAGCAATATCTACAGATCTCGCTCTGATTGATATCGATCGCGCTTGATCTGACCTGGTGAAATCATCTAAAATGATTAACTCACCTCACTTTGGGCAACTTTCATGGCACGAGATCTACGGGCATTCCTTAAAATATTGCAAGAACGTGGCCAACTCAGAACGATCGACACCTTAGTAGATGGTGACTTAGAAATTGCCGAAATCTCCAACCGGATGCTGCAATGCGCTGGCCCCGGCCTGCTATTTACCAATGTCAAAGGTTCCCCTTATCCCGTTGCCGTCAACGTCATGGGTACCGTAGAGCGAATCTGTTGGGCAATGGGGATGGAAAAACCCGAGGAGCTAGAAGATCTCGGTCGCAAATTAGCCTTGTTGCAGCAGCCGAAGCCTCCTAAAAAAATTGGACAGGCGATCGACTTTGGCAAAGTTTTATTTGATGTGGTCAAAGCCAAACCCAGCCGTGATTTCTTTCCACCTTGTCAGCAGGTAGTAATCCAGGGCGACGAAGTGGATTTAAACAAGATTCCGATGATCCGCCCCTACGTTAACGATGCGGGCAAAATCATCACCTTGGGATTGGTGATTACCAAAGACTGCGAAACCGGCACCCCCAACGTGGGAGTATATCGATTACAACTACAGTCCAAAAACACCATGACTGTACAGTGGCTCTCGATTCGCGGCGGCGCAGGGCATCTGCGGAAGGCCGCAGAACGGGGCAAAAAGTTAGAGGTTGCGATCGCCCTGGGTGTACATCCCCTCATTATCATGGCAGCAGCCACACCAATTCCGGTAGATCTTTCGGAGTGGTTATTTGCAGGAATCTACGGCGGCGCTGGAGTCAAGCTAGCCAAATGCCGCACCATTGATCTGGAAGTTCCTGCCGATTCGGAGTTTGTCTTAGAAGGTACGATTACTCCTGGTGAAGAGGCGATCGATGGTCCGTTTGGCGACCATATGGGCTACTACAATCAGTCCAAAGAAGGCCCAATAATTAATTTCAACTGCATTACTCATCGTCGTGATCCGATTTATTTAACTACCTTTAGCGGTCGGCCACCCAAAGAAGAAGCCATGATGGCAATCGCTCTCAATCGTATCTATACGCCAATTCTGCGGCAGCAGGTGCCCGAAATTGTCGATTTCTTTTTGCCGATGGAAGCACTCAGCTACAAGGCCGCAGTTATTTCGATCAAGAAAGCTTATCCCGGTCAAGCCCGCAGGGCAGCGCTGGCCTTTTGGAGTGCTTTGCCCCAGTTTACCTATACCAAGTTTGTGATTGTAGTCGATCAAGACATCAACATCCGCGATCCGCGTCAGGTGGTGTGGGCGCTGAGTTCTAAGGTCGATCCGCAACGAGATGTATTTATTATTGCCGATACACCCTTTGATAAATTGGATTTTGCTACTCCCAAGATTGGACTGGGCAGCCGCATGGGTGTAGATGCCACTACTAAGGTTTATCCAGAGACTGAGGCAGAATGGGGTGCGCCGTTGGAGTCTGATCCGGAGGTGGCCAAGATGGTCGATCGGAAATGGAAAGAGTATGGACTCAGTGATATCAACTTAGACGAAGTGAATGCCAACTTGTTTGGGTACGATATGTAGGTAGTTGATGGTTGCTAGAAACCATGAATTTCGATCCCTTTGTGCATGGTCGCCGATCTATTCGGCTACCTGGTTATGATTATTCGATCGCGGGCGCTTATTTCATTACTATCTGCACTCATAAGCGAGAACACCTTTTCGGTGAAATTCTGGCTGGAGAAATGCAGGAGAATAGATTTGCCCAAATTGCCAGATCCCATTGGCTCCGACTGCCTAGATATTATGCAAATTTAACCACCGATGAATTTGTGATCATGCCTGATCACATGCATGGCATTCTTATTTTGCAGGAATTACCCAAAACCAAATCCATTCCTGAAATTATCCAAGGATTCAAAACATTTTCAGCTAGGGAAATCAACAGATTGCGCGAACAAAAAGGCATCCCTGTTTGGCAGCGAAATTATTATGAAATCATCATCAGAACCGAAACGGGATTAGATCCCGTCAGACGATACATCATCAACAATCCCCAAAATTGGGATAAATCGTCAACGTAGGGGCGGGTTTATCCATCCTCCATGAAAAAAATGTAATTCCCCAATAAAAACCCGCCCACCACCACCAGAATTAATCGCATCACCATCAACATATACCCCAACCGATCGACAACCAATTCATTTCCCCGCCACGATTGGGGATCGATCGACCCACACCCTGCCTGATCGATCGGCGATCAATTTCGGCTGGGGCGGGCGGGTTTTTATTTGATGTTTTGGAT
>JAAFHZ010000149.1 GCA_013297675.1 Synechococcales cyanobacterium bin59.metabat.ball.084
GGTGTTCAAGAAGTAGAACAAGCTCTAGATCTGCTGGCGAAAAATCCAGCTACGGCCAAATTTATTAGCTACAAAATAGCCCAGCGTTTCGTCAGTGATAATCCACCTGCTGCTTTAGTCGATCGGATGAAAACCCGCTGGCTCCAAACCGATGGCGATATCAAAGCCGTTATGATCACAATGCTCAATAGCCCAGCGTTTTGGGCACCGGCTGCCCAGCGCAGTAAATTCAAAACACCTTTAGAATATGTGGTTTCGGCGGCTCGTGCTACTGGCTCCAATATCGAAGAAACCCAATACCTCAATGGTCAGCTTACAGGACTAGGAATGCCTCTCTATGGTTGTCCGACTCCAGATGGCTACAAAAATACCCGCGAAGCTTGGCTCAATGAAAATTCCACTATTCAAAGAATCAACTTTGCTAGCCATATTGCCAATGGCCGTGGATTATCTAGCAAGCCCCAACCGATCGACGACGCTAAACTCAATCAGGCGATCGGTCCTTATCTCTCGACCAACACTAAAAACACGATCGCTACCAGCAAGGTAGGTCTGCATTCTGCATTAATGCTGGGCAGCCCAGACTTTATGTATCGCTAACTTTTATCACCCCGTAAAACTATGAATCGTCGCCACTTTCTTACTTGTGCTGGTTTAGGAACGCTCAGCGCCTTTGCTCAAAATAGCTGGCTAGGAGTCAACGCTGCCCCATCTGCCAATCCCCGTCGCCTAATTGTGATTTTTCTGCGAGGTGCCGTAGATGGATTAAATGTAGTGGTACCTTATAGCGAACCCAGCTATTATCAATATCGTCCCAAAATTGCCATCGCTCAACCCGGTAGTCCTGATGGAGCTTTGGATCTAGACGGTCGCTTTGGTCTACACCCAGCCATGGCTCCTCTGTTACCCTTGTGGAAACAAGACAGCTTAGCCTTTGTTCATGCCAGCGGACTGACCAAAGAAATTCGATCGCATTTTGATGCCCAATATTATATGGAGACTGGGGTACCAGGATCTAGCAAAAGACAAGATGGCTGGATGAATCGCTTACTGGTGGAAGCGAACAACAAATCGCCGTTACAAGCCATTAGCCTGAGCGCCAATGTCCCACAAATTTTGACTGGCAAAATGCCGGTCAGCAGCATTCGCTCTACTCGCCAAGCGGCCAATCGTCAAACCTTAGATCGCCAAGATGTAGCAGCGGCTTTTGATAAACTCTACAGCGGCACCGATGCTTTGGGTCGCAACTATCGTGGTGGTCGCGCTGCTCGTATTCAGCTTCTGCAAGATCTGGAAGCCGAAATGAACATGGCTAACAACGGCGCACCGCTGCCCAAAGGTTTTGCTGCCGAAACTCGATCGCTGGCTCGTTTAATGGTCAGAGATCCCCGGATTCAAATTGCGTTCTTACAGCTTGGGGGTTGGGATACCCATATTAATCAAGGCAACTCTAAGGGGCAACTTGCCCGTAACCTGGGTGAATTATCTCAAGGGTTAGCTACGCTCCAGCAAGAGCTGGGCGCAGTTTATGGCAATACCCAGATTGTGGTGATGTCGGAGTTTGGGCGCACGGCTAAAGAAAATGGCAATGGTGGCACCGATCATGGCCATGGCAATGTGATGTGGCTATTAGGTGGCGCAACTAAAGGTGGCAAAATCTACGGTCAATGGCCAGGATTGGCTCCCGAACAGCTCTATCAGGGTCGGGATTTGCAGGTGACTACCGATTTCCGAGAACCGATCGCCAAGATTATCACCAATCATTTGGGTCTCAATGCTGCCAGTGCCGACAAAATTCTACCGAAGTTTTCTGCTGGCGTGAATTGGTCGCCGATCGGGTGAGCAAATATGATTAACTACAGCCTTCTATGTATGATACTTCCGGTAGTTTACCCGATCGCATTTGAGTCACCCGTTTACCATCAGTTTCAAACACCAAGCGGTAATTTTTATCCGCTTTGTCCTTCGGTATAAAGGTTAGGTAATGCCCAGTAGTGACGTATTCATGGGGTGTTACCTTAATTTGACCCGGATACAAAGATTTAATCCGTGCCTCGGAATCACCGATCTTGGCACCTCTCAGAGTAGTGATTTTGCTTTCTCTCCACACATCAATCCGCGCCACCTTACCATCGATCACCATAAACCCCACGTCTTTAAGACCCTGGGGTTTTACATAGTAACAAGCCTCTTTGGGCGATGAGCTATCCAATGACACCAATTTTATCCCAGCGGCTTGAGCTGTTTCAGCGACTGTTAATCCGATCGGAATATCACCAATGCCATTCAGCAAAAGCTTTGATTGGTTGGAAAGCTTGGCTAAAGAGGTTTTGGGGGCTAAGGTAGCCAGTGCTAGGGCGGTGAATGCGATCGTTGATAATCTAATTAACTTGTTCATTTCTTTGGCGGATGGAGAATACTAATGACTGACGATATTTTTCATGAATTCGTTTCCATTGCTTTTATTTGGTTGATATTGTATGAAACCCTTTGAGATTTTAAAGACTCAATTAAATTTCGGGCTATGGTAGAGATCGAACCCCAATCTTCTTCTTCCAAACACTTCTTGGGAAACAACGAACCAGCCAAACCCACCGCGATCGCCCCTGCCCCAATCAAATCCTTGGCATTTAGCAGATTCACGCCCCCAGTGGGAATCAATGGAATCTGACCCAAAGGGCTAATTGCCCGAATATATTCAGCTCCACCCAAAGACTGAATCGGAAACACCTTCACACTCGCCGCCCCCGCTTGCCAAGCCGTCACAATCTCCGTTGGCGAAAAAGCCCCCGGAATCATCGGCATCCCGATCGACCGAGACTTACCAATTAAACCCACGTCCACATGGGGACTAAACATAAACTGGGCACCGCTACTGACCGCATCACTCCATTGATCATTAGTCAAAATAGTTCCAGTGCCAATCACACAATCTGGTAACTCCTGCTGTAGTTCGGGAATTAAATCCCAAGCCCGATCGCTATCTGCGGTAATTTCAATTAACTTAATGCCCCCGGTTGCCACCGCCTTAGCCATCTGCAAACCCACTCGATAGGAAGGAGCGCGAATTACTGCGATTACTCGCTGTTGCTCAAGACTTTCTAGCCAATTCATCACTATACCGGGATTTCATCAATAGCCGCGATATCCAGCCGCGACAGAGATGGCATTCTAACATTATCCTGCTTCTCTCTTCGATCGCACCGAGCCACAAACTGACAGTTTTGGCAGAGCTGCTTTTCTGGCTCCACCTGGGGCAAAGATTTTCCTTGGCGGTATTGCTGGAGCCAGGTACTTAGTCGATCGATCAACTCCTCTAATTCTTGCTGAGTTTCTTGGTGCTGTCGATCGCTGTAACCAAAGGTCACAGATTGAGGCGGATCGCTCTGGACAAACCAATAGGTAAAAGAAACATCGGCTGGTACATAGTCGCTGGTAGCTACCAACATATATAAGTACAGCCTGGTTTGCCATTCTTGCTCCAGTCTTTCGGCTCTAGCGGGACGACCATAGGTTTTCCAGTCGATAATCTGGGCTTTGACTCCTAGCAGCAACAGGTCATAAATCGCTGTGAATAGATACTGATTTTCTTGATCTGTGCCAGAGATCATCAAAGTTCGCACCTGTTCGCTAGCGCGTTCAACCTCGGGGTTTTCGGCAAATAAATGGGGTGCGGTTTGTTGGAGTCCATGCACAGCGGCCTGGATTTTGGGGTTGGCAGCGAGGAATGGTTCGATCGGCATTCCTAGTTCTCTTTGATGCAACAGCCGGTGAAAATCGCTACCAAACTGCATACTCTGCTGTCGATCGGTGGGTGACAAGGTAGCCAAGGAGCTGAGATAAATGTATTCAAACTTGCGGGGACATTCTTGTAAAGTTTTGAGATGTCCCTGAGAAAGACGCTGAAGATTCATAGGAGTAAGGTGTAGAAAACTCTTTATTGAGATGTAGAGATTCAGCCAAAGTCTGCGTATCACCCATTTTTGTGAATGTCTACCCAGAAAACACTGGGGTTGAAGAATTTTGTTGATTTGTGATGAAATTTTGGGATTTATATTACAAGATGCCGTTGACCGGAACGTTGGCAGTTGTAAAGAATTGAACAGCGGGAAGTCTGAGCGTTTAATTTACTCTTTTTAATACTTTTCTGCTAATTATTCAGGTTTTAATTAGCAGATTTTTGCTGAGGAGCTGGAGACTTAGAGGATTTTTTCTAGGCCATAGATTAAAGACTTCAGGCCAAGAATTTTGCGAATTGAGAGCAACACACCGGGCATGTAGCAGGCTCTATCCATAGTGTCATGGCGTAGGGTATAGATTTGACCGGCGGCACCAAAAAGAATTTCTTGGTGGGCAATAAAGCCTGGGAGGCGAACACTATGAATCCGAATGTTTTCATTGGCTAATGCGCCTCTGGCTCCGGTGATTTTTTCTGACTCTGTTACTAGTGGAGCATTGAAAGTCTGGCCTAGTTCTCCTAGTAACTGGGCTGTTTGTACCGCTGTACCGCTAGGAGCATCAGCTTTTTGGTTGTGGTGTAGCTCAATGATTTCTACATTTTCAAAATACTTAGCGGCCTGCACAGCAGCCTGCTGCATGAGCACCACCCCGATCGAGAAGTTGGGAATAATCAGACAGCCGGTACTAGCTTTGTCGGCAAACTCGGCTAGCTCGGCCATTTGTTTTTCACTCAGTCCGGTGGTGCCCACTACTGGGCGCACTCCATAGGCGATCGCTGAGCGCACATTTTCATAAACTCCATCGGGATGGGTGAAATCTACCATGACAGCCTGCTGCTTTTCTTGGGAAGCCATCGCCAGGGTTGCTTGCAGATCGTTTAGTACCGGAATTTCTAATTCACCGCAGCCTGCTAAGAGGCCAATATCTTCTCCTTGAATTTTGGGGTTTCGATCGATCGCGCCAAATAGCACCATATCTTGAGCTTGAGCCACAGCCTTAATTACTTCTAGGCCCATTTTGCCAGCGGCACCATTGACAACTACCGGGATGGGTAAATTCATATTCGATCAGCTAATTCAGTTTTTTTTAGTCTACCAGATGCAGCTCAAATTAGTTTTTAGATTGAGCAGCCGTCTTGGTTTCCATGTTGTCAGTAATAGATAAAGGTGGATCGCTAGTCCAGAGTTTGAAATTTTCGGAACCGCCTAGAGAGTAATCTTCTAGTTTGAAGTCTTTACTGATACCTTTGAGACGGTTGTATAGAGCCTGATTCAGCACAACTCCTTTAGATTCACGGCGAATGCCCATCAAAATTACACTGCGCTGGAAGGCATTGTCTTTAGCACTGCGGCTGCAAGTATCTTTGCGATATTGACCAAGATTGAGAATTGGGTAGTCTTTTACGGCAAAAATTGTTCTGCCCAAGTCCTGTTGAATAGTTTTAGCCCGTTCCATCGCTCGGCTCTCTTCTTCTTGCTGAGAACCTTCGCAAGAAGAAGTCCCGATCGCAATGATTTGATTGGGATTTTCCATGATTTTGACAATGCCTTTATTTTCTAAAAAGGTCTTTAAATCTCGCAGGGGCTTTGGTTTGGCATCAATCAAACTCACTTCGGTAGAAGAGCCGGGATGCCAGCGAAACTCTTCGGTTAAAATCGCCATATTAAACTCTGCTGATTTGCCTTGGGCATCGGCAGCCGGGGCAAAGGGAAAATATTCAATGCCGTTGATCTTGCGTGGTCCGCGATCGACCAGACAAAAAGAAGTTTCGATTCCCATGGAACATTTGATTCGATCCATAAAGATCAATGCTGTACCCAAAATGGTAAACAAAGGTACCGTAACTCCCGCCAACAGCAAGCGCTTTTTACGTTCAGCTTGCATCGATCGCGTGAGGGGATTAGCCAGGTCTTCAATCACTGCATGGGCAGACTGGTAGCGTTTTTCTACTCGTGCTTCCAGCATTTTGTCGAAAATTTCTGCTAGGTTATCGCTCACATAGCGCTGGCTTTTTGCCAACAAGTCACGCCAAATCCACCGGTTTTGTTGAAAATCATAGAGGTTATCAGGAGTAACACCCGTGAGCAGATGAATGCAAGTTGCACCTAAAGCAAAGAGATCGGTTGCCGGAAAAGCCTGCCCACTGCGAATCTGCTCTGGTGGAGCATAGCCCATGGTGCCCCCAGTAGTACCCCGGACGCTCACATTGTCAGTTAATTGTTTAGAAAGGCCAAAGTCAATCAGCACTAGCTGGCCATTCTGGCGGTGCATGACGTTTTCTGGCTTAATATCGCGGTGCACGATATTTTGATCATGAATAAACTGTAATATTGGCAGAATTTTTTGTAAAAACTGGCGAATGTGAGTTTCGCTGTAGGGACCATTGGCTGACATTTCTTTCAGCAAGTTCTGACCGTCAATATATTCTTGAACCAAGTACATCTTTTGATCTTGCTCTAAAAAAGCTAACAGCTTAGGAATATTTTGGGATTCACGACCAAGCTTATCGAGCTGCTTAGCTTCTCGTTGGAATAGTTCTAAAGATTTACTAAAAGACTTCGGATTAGTGGCCACATGGGGAGCCGGGAAAAATTGCTTAATCACACAGAGCTGTCGGGATGGTGTGTCTTCATCCACGGCTAGGTAAGCGCGACTCATGCCACCAGAGTCAAGAAATCGACTGGCGCGATAGCGGTCTTTCAGCAGTAGCGCAGTCCCGCAGGCCAGACAAAGCTTAGTCTGAGGGGGATTTTCTGGCTTTTGACAACTAGGGTTGAGACAGTAGCTCATTGCTTAGGGCAAATGTTAAGATCGCAAGGCTTGACTATGCTTATTCTAACGATTTCCATCACCAAATAGAATATTACTTTTCGCTTAAAGTTATTTTTATCTTTAAAATTGTGTTTCAAACTACTCGTCGCCAATTAGCTTTATGGTATTCGATTATCACGGCGATCGTGCTGGTGTTGTTTGCCAGTGGGGTTTTTTTTTATGTGCGAGCCACGCTAATCGAAAGAATCGATGACACTCTCGACCATATTGTGGAAGTGGTAATGAGATCGATCGCCATTGATGATTTTGGCCAAATTGATGTGGCGGAAAGTTTCCACCATAATGCCGCTGATTTAGAAGATGACCACATTGATCTAGAGATGTTTGATTTGCACAGCAAGTTACTGTGGTCTACTTGGGCCGATCCGCCAAAATTGCTGCTCCGTCAAGATACCAGTGGATCAACCGTTACTCTTGATCCGCAGCATTTGCTGCGGCAGATTGTTCGTCCTATTCGGTTTCATGGTCAGGTGTTAGGCTGGTTGCGGGTTAGTCATCCTTGGTTTGAGGTGACGAAGCCGACCCAAGAGTTGTTTTTAGATTTGTTGGCTGCGACTACGGCGACGATCGGGGTAGTTGCTGGGGTGGGCTGGTTTTTATCGGGGCTGGCGATCGAGCCGATTAAGGCTTCGTATCAGCAGCTTAAGCAGTTCACGGCTGATGCTTCCCACGAGTTGCGCAATCCGTTAGCCACGATTCAGACCAATGTGCAGGTGGCTTTGGCGACTGAGATGCAGATGCCAATCGCTCAAAAGCAGCAGTTGCAAGTAATTGAGCGATTGACTCGTCGCTTAGGCAAGCTGGTAGATGATTTGTTGTTTTTAGCACGTCAAGATAGCGGCGATGCCCCAGTGACTTTTGAAACAGTGCCGATCGATGCCTTGTTAATGGAAGTGACCGAGGAGCAAAAGTTGGCGGCGCAGGCGCGGGGGATTCAAATTCAGTTAGAAATTGCTGATGCCCGCGAGTTTAATGTGGCTGGTGATTGGAATCAGTTGGCGCGATTATTTACAAACTTGATTGACAATGCCATTCAATATACTGCTGCTAATCAGCAGCCTGCGGCTCAGATTGTGATTGCTTTGGCCGGTAATGCCTCTAGTATTCAGGTAGTGGTGCAGGATCAAGGAATGGGGATTGGGGCGACTGATTTACCTCGGTTGCTGAATCGGTTTTATCGAGTGAATCCGGTGCGGAGTGGCGAACGCAGCGGTGGTTCGGGGTTGGGGCTTTCCATTGTGCAGTCGATCGTCCAGCGACATCAAGGAGAGTTATTAATTAATAGTGAATTAGGTATTGGGACTAGGGTGATGATTACTTTGCCGATCGACAAGCAATAAATGTTACGCTGCTGCCCCGGTTGAACCTTCAACTGCATAGCCCTCCAGTACAGGTGTTATTCCATAAGCACCGAACTATAAATCGCTGCTGCTGGCTTGATTAATTAATGTTACACAACCTGCTCCGCCTAGCTGAACGGTAGCTCTTTAGCAATTATGCTTATGGCATAAGAACAGCTTTTTGGATGGGGCAAATGGTAGAAAAAATTTTAGTGACCGTAGCTGGTTTAGGACAATGTGAGCAGATGCTCAAAATGCTGTTGGTAATTCCGGCCATGCAGCAAGCGATGATCACCGTGCTGCATGTGGTACCACCACAAGTGACCGCCGAGCAAATGGCCGAAAAACTCCAGGAAGGCGGCAAAATTTTGGCTAAGGCGATCGAAAATCTCAAAATTCCGCCCGATAAAGTCAAAGCCCTATTAGTTCAAGGGGAACCCAAAGATACCGTCTGCCAAGTAGCGATCGACGAAGCAGCAGACTTGTTAATTATGGGTTCACGAGGTCTCTCGCGACTAGAGTCGATTTTATCGAACTCCGTTAGCCAATATGTTTTTCAACTGGCTTCTTGCTCCATGCTGTTGGTCAAAGATGATGTGTATGTTAAACAAGTCAATCGGGTAATGGTGGCCTACGACGATTCTGCTCCTGCTAAAGCTGCCCTCGAAACAGCCCTGACCCTGCTGCGCGAAAACAAAAGCGGTCAGCTCATTTTAGCCCGAACCCTGAATGACCAAAAAGCCATAGATGCTCTGGCTAGTCCCGAAAAAGACGAAAAACTAATACCGGCGATCGCGGCTGCTAAGCGGATGCAAATACCTTATAAGGTAGCTATTGGCGGCGGCAATCCCGGCAAAGAAATCTGTCGCCTCGCCGACGATTTCAACGCCGACCTGCTGATTCTCGGCTCCCCCGATCGCCGCCCCTCGATCGCCAAGACATTACCAGATCTCGATCGGCTTTTGGGCAACTCGATTTCTGACTACGTGCGGGTACATTCTCCCTGCCCAATTTTGTTGGCACGGAATTAGGCAGATTTAGAATAACAGCGCTGTTGAAGTCTTCTAAATTCAACAGCGGCTATCCTTAAAAAGCGATCGTCAAATCCTAGCGATTAAAGAACCCTGCACGAGCGATTTGAGCTTTTAACTCCCTAATTTTCCGTAAGTGTCCGATAGTCTACGGAAGAAGTAGAGTTCTGGTGGTTGGAGTCAAATCACTCTCAACAGTGGGAATTAGTGATGGATATTTCGTACCAAGACGAGCTGCTTGAACAGACTCTGTCAAA
>JAAFHZ010000015.1 GCA_013297675.1 Synechococcales cyanobacterium bin59.metabat.ball.084
CTCTTCCGATCTAGAAGTAGATTCTTCGGCAATGCTCAAAGCCCCAGGGAAGTTGCTAAAAATTAGGTGGTTGACCTGACGTAAAAAGTCGGCGGCTTCAATATTTTCTCGGCCACCATATTGGTTGGTCAACCATTCGCCATCTTTGCGGCAATAGTCTAAATACAGCATCGAGGCTACGGCATCAACCCGAATTCCATCAATATGGTATTTATCAAACCAAAATATGGCGTTGGCGGTCAAAAAGTTGCGCACTTCGTTGCGGCCATAGTTAAAGACCAAGGTGCCCCATTCTTTATGTTCGCCTTTGCGGGGGTCGGCATGTTCGTATAAGTGAGAACCATCAAAGAAAGCCAGACCATGACCATCTTTAGGAAAGTGACCGGGCACCCAGTCTACCAAGACCCCAATATTGGCCTGGTGGCACTTGTCGATAAAATACATCAGGTCTTGAGGAGAGCCATAGCGAGAAGTCGCTGCATAGTAACCCGTTACCTGATAGCCCCAGGAACCATCAAAAGGATGCTCGGCTACTGGTAAAAGTTCAATATGGGTAAAACCCAGCTCTTGCACATAGGGGATGAGTCGATCGGCCAATTCTCGGTAAGTTAAAAACCTCGCACCGGGCTTATTCTCCGACACCATCACGGTAGATTCTTGTGAACCATCAGGTAAGGTCGCCGGAACATCGACTCCTTCGTGTAACCAAGAACCCAAATGGCACTCATAGACCGAAATTGGCTGTGCCAAAGTGTCATTGTGACGGCGGCGATCGAGCCAGTCAGTATCTTGCCATTGGTAGCTGCTGAGGTCTGTGACGATCGAAGCAGTTTTGGGGCGCACTTCTTGCTGAAACCCATAGGGGTCAGATTTTTCGTAGGCGTGACCATCTTGGTTTTTTACTTCGTACTTATAGGCGGTGCCCACGGTCAAACCAGGAATAAACAGAGTCCAAGTACCATTGCCGCCCAGAGCCATTTGATGCAGGCGGCCATCCCAGTTATTAAAGTCACCCAGCACCGAAATATTCCGGGCATTTGGTGCCCACAGGGCAAAATATACTCCCGCTACTCCGGCTTGCTCACCCAAATGAGCGCCCATTTTCTCGTAAATATGCTGGTGGTTTCCTTCGGCAAATAGATGGATATCAAATTCGGTTAAAACCGGCGAGGGAAAAGCATAGGGATCGTAAATTACTCTTTCTCGTTCACCCTCAGTGATTTTAAGCTGGTAATTATTTAGTTCTTTGACTGGCAATGTACATTCAAAAAAGTTGGGATGATGATCTGCTGTCATCGGATATTCTTGGCGCTCTTCTGGCAGCAGCAATGTCACCTTACTGACATTGGGTTGATAAGTTCGCACTACCCAGACCTGATGGCCATCTAACTCAATTTGGTGCGGTCCCAGCACCTCAAAAGGATTCTGATGCTGGTTGCTGACAATGCGATCGATACGATCCGATGAAATGGTGAGGGACATATAGGCTACCTAATGGTGGTGTGGGGAGAGCAATTTTTAGTTTAAATATCTTCAAGAAATTTAATCTCCAGACCTAATGTATCTCGGATTGGAACCGCAAGATCGCTCAGGCACCCATCAGTAGAAATAGAAAGCCGCTAAAATTGTCAGTTGGAATCACTTCACATTGATTTGTATCCCTAAGCTAGAAAATATTTTACGCACCCGCAGTAAGAAGATTAGTTCACGGGGTGTATTCTTCCTGGCAGCCAACTCTCTGGGTGGAGTGCGGAGGTATGGATTGCGACCGCGATAAATCTCTTCAGCAGTGGTTAGTGGGCGATCGGGCTGTTTTTCAAAACCCTCCGCAAATACTGCTCGGGCAAGGCGATCGGCTTCTTCCTTTTCGATCTTGGCTATGAGGTCGGCATATTCGCCAGCCGCGATCACTTCTCCATCTTGGGGCGATCGAGCTTCTAAAATAATTTGTGCTCGCAGGTATTCTTCGGGCAGATCATTTGCTGGTGGTAAAGAAAAAACTGGGCTGGCAGTAAGAGAAATGAAGCCTAGTCCAAATAAACTGCGGGATAAAAAGGATATTAGCTGCATAGATCTCAATGTTTATCAATCAATGTCAATGCTATCACTTGATGATTTCTAGTACGTTGTCTTGAACCTATACCGGGTCTTAAATCTATACCGGCTTATTGGTGAAAGAATTGATCGCCTCCTCACACCAAGCTAACCATTCTGTTTCTAGTCGAATACCCTGGCGCAGAGTCAGGTACTGATAACGACGATTTACCCCAAACTGACAAGCATCTGCAAAGAACCGTTGTTCGATCGACTGATAAGTATCCAAAAGATCTTGGTGTTGCGATCGATGATGCTCCAACTCACTCAAAATAACTGCCGGGTCTACCAAGTCCCCCGCAAATAATTTCACCAGCAAATCATCTTTAATCGCTGCCACTGTTGATGGTTGGGCAATCCATTTGCGCAAATAATCTTTCCCGGCCTCGGTTACTTCATAGACCTTTTTATCTGGGCGGTTGCTCTGCTGCACCAGCAGAGCTGAAATATAAGCTTGCTCTTCTAGCTTGGTTAGTTCCCGATAAATCTGCTGGTGACTGGCACTCCAAAAGAAGCCTACGGTGCCGTCAAATTTTTTTGCTAGGTCGTAGCCACTGCAAGGAGATTCGTGTAGCGCAGTCAAAAGGGCGTGAGATAAAGCCATGGACAACTCGGTCGCGGAGCGTTTCCGGAGGAAAATCGATAAACCAACTTCCAAATTATGACATCCCACGCTCGCATGATGGTTGACATATTCAACTAAGTGCATATAGAATCGCATTATGCACTTAGTTGAATATTAAATCTTTTGCAATTATCAGGAGTCACCCTATGCTGAATATCCTCAAACCTTGTCAATCGGCAGCAATCCCCAAAGAACCAACCGGTATCAACTGGCGAGAAGTGGGTAAAGCTTATCAAGTATTCATGCGCAATCCTGCCCAAGGGATTTTGCATATTCTCGCCGCTGGTCGCCACAGCTATTGGCAGAAACTAGTAATAGCCAGACTCCGCCATCAAGCCCAACTCATTGCCGATCGAGAAGTTTCGATCGATCTCAACATGCTCATTCAACTTCCTGCCGATACCTTGGGTGGAGCCTATGCTCGACACATGTTTGCCCAAGGCTTTACCGCTGATTCTTTTATCGATAACGACCAAGACACCCTGTTTGATAAAAGGCTGGGGATCGCCCACGATGTGCAGCACATTATGACGGGCTTTGATAGCTCGCCGATCGGGGAATTTGGTTTGGCGGCTTTTATGTTGGTGCAGTACCGAGATTTGCTCAATGTGTTTGTGCTTTCTTGGGTGCCTTGGTCAATGATCGGCAGCATTCGTCGGACTCCCAAACTCACAGCAGCTCTGTGGCGCGGCTTTATCGGTGGCTGGCGCAGTAAACCCCTGGCAGCCTACCCTTTTGAAGACAATTGGCATAAATCGCTCTCAGAAGTGCGTCAAGAGCTACGAATTCCATCAATTCAATAGATTCTTGTTAATTGACCTGTCAAGCTTGCTGCGGATTAAACCGTTTCTTGGCAGGTGTTTTCACTGCTTTGGCTCCGATCGATCTAGAGTTGTGAAGATTTCAGCTTTCACGACAAATTCTAAAATCGCCGCGTCTTAAATTCTGGTGGATTTGGGGGATCACAGTTATAGCCTCAAAAAACGGGATTAAAATATATCCGCAGGCATTCACAAATCGTCCCTGAAAGATAATCAAGTATCTTGAAATAAATCATTTTGGTAATATTTTTTGGTGTTCTATAATACGTTATATAGATCAGTAATAATTACATCAACTGTGCTAAGCGCTGATATTTTTATTGTGTCAAGCCAGCATTTCTGAAATTACTAAAAAATCCTATTATCCTTACACAGCAAAGCTTTTGACCAGGAATACTGGCAAAAGTTGTCAAAGCTCACTTTCTTTGTTAAGATGTCTTTACAAGTAGTTTTTCGTGCGTACTGAATCTACACAAGGAGGCGTAAAACATGCTGTGCCGCTCATCTCAATCTTTTTGTTGCTTCGGCTACTGATTGAATTCTTATATCCAATCACCCAAAACTGCATAGCTAACTTACATCGAAGTAGTCATATTACTCGGGTTTATTTTGGAACACCCCGCAGCAAATTGATCTGTACTTCCAAGCAGTTATTAACACTTTTTGTAACCCTGACTCAATGAACAGGGGCAAATTGTAATTCCGAAAATAGATAACCAGATAATCTCACTTAAATAAATAGGGAGTCGCATCATGGATCTTCAAAACAAAACGGTGCTCGTTACCGGGGCTTCGCGAGGCATTGGCCGTGCGATTGCCATTGAGCTGGCGCAAAGTGGTATTAGCCGACTGATTGCCGTTGCTCGGAATCGAGACAACCTCATTGATCTTTCCAGAGAAATTTGGCACATTAATCCTCATGTGGAGGTAGTTGTAGTGCCATTAGATTTAACCCGATCGATCGAAGTCAACACCGCGATCGCTACAGCTTGGCGAGATTATGGACCAATTCACATCTTGGTAAACTGTGCCGGGGTCGCCAACCAAAAACCATTCTTGCAGACCCGTTTCCCAGAAGTTCAAGAAGAAATTTCCCTCAACCTGCTAGGACTCTACGCCATGACCCGCTGTGTGGCAAGGCGAATGGTTTCTCAAAGAGAAGGCACGATCGTCAATGTTTCTAGCCTGATGGGCAAGGTCGCGGCCCCTACCATGGCTACTTACTCAGCAACGAAGTTCGCCATCTTGGGTTTTAGCCAAGCTCTGCGCAATGAATTAGCTGCCGATAACATTCAGGTTGTCACCTTCTTGCCTACTTTGACTGACACCGATATGGTGCGAGATCTGAAGCAATTCCGGTGGGTAATGGCCATGACTCCCCAAAGAGTCGCCAAAACTTTGGTTAATGGTTTACGCCGGGACAAAACCGAGATTTTGGTGGGTTGGCAGAGCTATCTGGCAGTTTTCTGCCAAAACATCGCTCCCTGGTTGATGGATCGCATTGTAATGCTATCAATGACTTCAGCTTAATCCACCTCATATTTCTGATCATCGCTTGGGTAAATTACCTGGGCGATTTTTTCCTTGCAGACAAGATCCTGTTGACCATAAATCTTTGATAAAACTTGTTCTAATTTGGTAGCCGAGGCAACTACAATGTTGCTATTAAAAGTTTTGGATCTACTCATGACAATTTCGATGTATCAAGCTTCCCTACCGGGATTAATTCGCTCTTTGGGCAACCTAGCGACTATTTTAGAAAAAGCCGCTGCTTATGCTGCTGCCAAAAAAATTGATCCCACGGTGTTGATTAATAGTCGTTTATCGCCCGATATGTTGCCCCTCAGCAAGCAAGTCCAAATTTCTTCAGATATTGCTCGTCGAGGTGTAGCCAGACTAGCTGGTGTAGAGGCTCCCGCAATAGAAGATAACGAAACTACTTTTCCAGAGCTGATTGCCAGACTACAAAAGACGATCGACTACCTCCAGCAGTTCACTCCCGCACAAATCGATGGTTCCGAAGAGAAGGAGATCACGTTACCAATGGGTAAAGAAACCATGCAGTTTGCCGGAATGCCCTATTTGCTTTACTTCATTTTGCCCAATGTATATTTTCATGTAACCACTGCCTACGGCATTTTGCGGCATTCTGGTGTAGAGCTAGGCAAAGCAGACTTTTTAGGTAAACCTTAAGAAATAGAAAGAAGGTGCTGCTCTTGTTTTGCTCTAACCAAATTATCTGTATCGATTTAGATAACCGGCGACTATTCGCCGAAGTTATCCAAATGATCCCCGATCGCGATCGACTGTGGGCTAGACCTTTGGCCTTGGCTGAGCAAGAGCAGTACAATCTGCGGTTGCTTCATGATTTACGAGAAGCCCCTCAGCTCATTTTGCCCCCGGCATTATTCCGCGCAGCTTTAGATACCGAGGTGATCCCAATAATAACTGAGCTGTTTCAATTAGAAATATTAACTAAACCAGACGTAGTTGGATATCAGGTACTAAATATCTTCATAGATAGCTTGTTTCATGCAAATCAATGCAGTACGATCATCCTAAATAAATCTGCGGACTAGAATAACTAAGCCCTCTGGATATAGCGAACTGATTTTGCAACTGTTGGGAATATCATAGATGTATTTTATACAGCTAATGGTAGGATATCTGCTTTGTTTAATTCATTCCCTAGCCAGTCTGTAAATAGTTCTGAGATGATAGATGCTTTTAGCTCCTCATCCAATATTGGCTTAATAATTTCCTCAACAAAAACTAGATGGAAGCCCAAGTTGGTTTTGATGGGATTTAGCAAGCATGGAGGGGTAGAGGAAAAAACAAAAGGAGATATTTCTGGTTTTAATTGCTTTCTATTTAATATTCCTCTAAACCCACAGGTTCTTTTTAAGTTTATATCTTCAATATGATTATAAGCAACCTCAAAAAAACTGATTTCTTTTTCTTTAATGGAAAAAAAGTACTCCATTGCCAAGTTTTCATCCTCAAATATCACTTCTCGTATTACTGCACCGTAATAGTTCAGCGTATTTTCGACAAAATGCTTTTCAATCTTTTTTTCAAATAGATGATTTGCAAGCTGGCTACAAATCAAATTGGCAGAGATACTTTCTTCAAAGTCATCTAGAGATAAACCATGTTTTTCTAACCATAACCAAGTATCTTTAGCTGTTTTTACTCCATTTACGATCCGAACTATATCAGCAGTCTTTTGTAAATCTTCTTGATTAATCTTGATTTGCAATTCCTCAGCTTTGCTCACAATAATTTTTATTTTAGCTACTTCCTCAGCTATTTCAGGAATTCTATAAGAGCATTTAATATGCTGTAATATATCATTTTTGGTGATAGTAATTGAACTCATAATACCTTGTTTTTGTTGTTAATACTAAACTATACATTGAAATTGTTACTTTCTTACAGCTTTAAACCTCCTTTTTGCAATTGCTTAAATGGATCTAAAATGAAATCCCCAATCCTCCTCTGCCGAACAATTACTTCCGCCGTAGCTGTTTGACCAAGGCTTAAATTAATACGCTTGTCTCGATTCTCAATGTGTTTTTTATCTAAAGAAATATCTACCTCGAATACTTCTTGTTTGATTGCACCATTTTCTACTATTTTAGAATCTGGAGACAGCCACTGTATCCGACCAGTTACAACTCCATAATCTTGAAAAGGGTAGGCATCAAATTTTACTTTTGCAGGCATCCCTACCTTCAAAAAACCGCTTTCTTGGCTTGGCATTTGGGTCTTTAATACAATATCTGAACCTTTTGAAGCAATTTGAGCGACTAGCTGACCAGTTTGAACAAATGATTTTGTCTGTTTGAATGGGAATTGCAGAATAATACCATCAACAGGTGCTCTAATGATTCTTAGTTCTTGCTGGCGTCGCAGCTCTCTAATTTGATCTTCACTCTGAGATATTTCTGTTTGTAAAATACCGATCTGAGATTGTAAATCATTTAGCTGCTCTTTGCCCTTGACAATGGCTAATTCGCCAGAACTTTTCAACCCTTTTTGGCCTTCCTGCTGCTCTCTAAGACGAATACTGGCTTGTCTAATATCTGATTTTTGTTGGTCTGTAAGCTTTTGATAATCTCGCTGCTTTTCTTGGTACTGAAATTCGTTACGCTGAACATCAGCTTCAAGCTGCTGAATAACTTTAGCATAATTACTTTCCTGTTCGTTAAGTACAGTTATCGATAATTTAATTTCAGAGGCGTTTTGTATTTTCGCACGTTCACTTTCTGCCGCCAATGTTTCTATCTCTACTAATTTGGTTTCAGGTACTACCCCCTGACCATACAAATATTTGTAACGTTTTACTTCGCGCATATTTTTACTGTGAAGATTAGCTGCTAGCTCATAAGCTTTCTGTGCAGCATTTAATTTTTGTCTAGCCTGATTGACTTGAGCTGTTTTCTCAGTTCGCTGGATCAGCAACGCCGATTTGCTATCATACAAAGATTTCTGCGCCTGTCGAATTTGAGCCATTGCACTAGTTTCTACCAATGGCTCAGAAGATTTTTTATCTAATAAATTTTGCTTTGCTTGATCAGATTGAGCAAGTTTCTCCGATGACTGAGCCTGATTTTGCTGTTGCTGCGTAGAGATAGAAAGCATAATCTGATTTTTACTCAAGAAGAACTGGGAAAGCCTATTCTTTTGACCCTCTAATTTTGTTTGAGCTTGTTGTAAATCTGATCTTATTGCATCAGCTTCTAACTCTAGTAAAATCTGATCTTTTTTGACTATTTCTCCTTCTTTAGCTCTTACTGCAATAACCGTACCAGCAATACCTGCTTCCAAGCGACTGGAAGATCCTTTGGGTTCAATTTTTCCTCTGCCTGCACCAGTTTCATCAACTTTAGCTAACAGTCCCCAGGGAATTATTACTCCAGCAAAAATCATCAAGAAATACAATAACCCCCTTGTCCAAACCTGAGGTAAGCTCTCTAATAACTCCTTAGCCGAATCTGACCAGTCATTTTTAGTAAGATTCGTAATACTTTGGAGAAATGAATCATGTCCAAAGTCATTTTTATCTAAATCCGTCATAATTGATTTTCCTGGTTTATGGCCATTTGATTCTATTTTGACATCAGTTTTGTTGTATGAGTTTGTCATATATTTATCCTGCAACCTCTAGTTGCTGCTGATTTAGATAATAAAAATGTCCTTTTCTCGACATCAATTCATCATGAGTGCCCTTTTCTATTAAAACACCATGATCTAATACCAAAATCAAATCTGCGTGACGAATAGTTGAAAGACGATGAGCGATAACTAGTGTAGTTCGGCCACTCAAAATGGTAGAAAGATTTTGCTGAATAATGCGCTCTGATTCTGCATCTAAATGGGAGGTTGCTTCGTCTAGTATCAACAACTTTGGATTTCCTAATAAAGCTCGGGCTATCGCTAATCGCTGTCTTTGCCCACCAGAAAGCATCCCTCCGCCCTCACCTATTTGAGTTTCATACCCCATAGGCATTTTCTTGATAAAATCATCAGCACCAGCTAATCTAGCTGCATCAATAATTTCATCAAGTTTAGCTCCAGGATGACCCATACAGATATTCTCACGAATAGTGCTTCCAAACAGGAATGTATCCTGATCAACCACCCCAATTTGATGACGTAAAGAATTCAAAGAAAGGCTAGTAATATCGTAGCTGTCAACAAGTATTTTTCCATCTGTTGGTGGATATAGCCCCAATACTAATTTCGAAATAGTCGTTTTACCTGAGCCACTTCTGCCAACTAATGCAACCATTTGTCCTGGTTTCACTTCAAAAGAAAGGTTTTCAATAACATTAATATCACTATCCGAGCTGTACCTGAATGTGACTTCATCGAAGAGCACATGGCCACGAATCGGAGGTAAAGACTGTTTTGCTTCTTTTTGTAAATCTTCCTCCGGCTCGGCATCTAGCACGTCGTTGATTCGTTCCATCGATATGACGACTTCTTGTAATTGATTCCATAGTACAACAAGCCTCTGAAATGGTTGAATCACATTCCCAAGTAGAATATTGAATGCAACCAACTGACCAATTGTTAATTGATTTTTTATCACCAAATATGCACCATAGCAAAGCAACAAAGATGAAACGATAGTTTCAATAAGATTACTAAAAATTTGTAAGCGATTACCGATCATTTCTCCAGCAAAATTCTGCCTGACTGATTTGCTTAGAAGGTCTTCCCAATGCCAGCGAATGGTTTGCTCTACGGCACTTGATTTTATTGTTCTAATTCCTGTTAAGGCTTCTATTAAATAACTGCTTTCGCTAGCTTGTGTATGAAATATCTCTCTTGATACTCGTTGTAAAAATGGAGTTGCAATTATCGCTAGTAGCAGAAATGGGGGAACAACAACCATCGACAACAAAGCCATTTGCCAGCTATACCAAAACATTAGTCCTAGATAGATAAAGACCGTCATTAGATCCAATAAAATAGCAATAGACTCACCAGAAAGAAATCTCTGGATTTTCTTATTTTCTTGCACACGGGCAATTATATCTCCTACATATCTCGATTCGAAATAACTTAATGGCAACCTCAGAGTGTGTCTGAAAAAAGAAATGATTAGAGCTACATCTAGCTTGTTCGCCGTATGATCTAATAAATATTGTCTCAGCCCCGTCATTGCCACACGAAAAATGTTAAATATTATTAACCCACCACCGATCGTAAACAATGTTAGTTCTGACCTTTGAACTACAACTCTGTCTAAAATTAGTTGTGTGAATAGCGGAGTTATTAACCCAAAAATTTGGATAAAGACAGAGGCAATAATAACTTCAGTAACTACTAGAGAGTGAGGCTTCAAGAGTTCGAAAAACTGCCAAAAAGGAGTTGTAGATTCTTTGAATTCTTTGAGTAATGCCGTGGGCTGGAGAAGCATTACATAGCCAGTCCAGTCTCTTTGAAACTGTTTATGAGTAAGTGTTTTTTGGCCGAGGGCTGGGTCAGCCACAATGACATGATCTCGAGTAATTTCATAAACTACAATATAGTGTTTGCCCTCCCAATGGGCAATCGCAGGTAATTTTTGCTTTGCTAATTGATCTAGGCTGGCTTTTACTGGTCTGGTGTTAAACCCCATACTTTCTGCTGCTGCTGACAATCCGCGCAGAGATGATCCATCCCTATCAACGTTAGCGCTATCTCTCACTCGGTTAATACTAAACTTTTTACCCCAATAACGAGCAACCATAACCAAGCATGCTGCTCCACAATCCGAGGCACTTTGCTGGGCAAAAAATGGATACTTGCGTTGAATTTTCCGGAGCAAATGCCCTACTCTCTGTTGAGGACTGGGAAAATAAGCTTTACCAATAGTGCTTTGGTGCTTTTGACTGCCTGCATTTACCCTTATTTGTGAGGGCGGCGGAGGGCTGGGTAAACTTGGCGCAGTTTCTTGTACTTTGATGTTTCGAGATAAGTGCTTTTGGATTGCTGAATACTTTAATACTAGTGCCTGGATAGCACTACTAGGTATCAGAGCTACTTTTACATTTAAGCTAGCTCTAGCTGAATAAATTGGTGTTTCCACATCAGTAAAGAGAGTAGATTCGCCGAATGATTTGCCTTCATCTACAGTGGATATAAGCTCGCCAATACTGTCTATTAATCTAACCTTACCAGCTAGCACAATAAGAATTCCAGATTCAGAACCATTACTATGCCAAAATTGACCAACTTCAGGCTGAAGAATCCGAACTTGGCTAAGGCATTCCTGCGATTCTTGTGGCGTTATTGAAAAACCTAATATGTCGTTGAGTTGCTGCGGTGTGACTAGCAATTCGGATAAATTCTGAACCATGAATCTTTGACCCTACATCAGATTGAAGCAAGTTATTGTTGATAAATTCCGAATCATCGGCAAGACAATTGTGACTGATGTCTGAAATACGAATACGACTGCCTGTACGTAATAATTCTGACCGATTTGACTTGGCAATCGTGGATAATCCCAAATCTTTTAAAAACCGCTTAAGGTGTCGATCGCTAATGGCCACCCCTGATTTCTCGGACAAATGTTTATTTAATGAGCTTACAGTCCATCGATTAAAAAAATATCCATGATCACGAGGACTACTTTCTAGTAACTCTCGCAAATAATTGATGTACTTATCATCTACTACTGTCGGACGACCAATCGAATTGCCTTGCCACGTACCGGTTTGCACCGCATTAATCCAGCGGCTGGCAGTTGCAAAACCACATCCCAATAATTCACAGATTTCTGATCTACTTCTGCCTTCATCAGCCAAAAGCATAATAGCAATTCTTTGCTGGTGGGCAGACTTCTCCCTTTTCAATAGAAGTTTTTGCTGCAAATTTAGTCGTTGAATTGGAGTCAAGTAAAGTCCAGACTGTTTCATAATCAACCTCAAACTCATAAATCATTACACAAGAAAAAATCAAGCGAAATTATCACATCAATAGTAACCACGGAAAATCTAGTTAAATTGCGTGACAAACCGAACAACCTCCAGTAAAAATCAAGGTAGAAGTTAGGAACAAAAACTCTTATTCAACTGTAGAATGAGATCTTGTCCCGGCAACAAAGGCTATGGCTACACCTCAACCTCTTGTCAACGTTACAAGAAAAAAGTTACATTTGTCAATATTTCAATATACAAAAACTTAAGATTTCGGGAGTTATGTTAAAAAAAATAATAATCAGTTCCCTGCCTAGAGCGCATTAAAGGATTTACATGAAGATTTCGACAAGTTACTAAAAATGTAACTTTTTATACACTTTAAGGTTGATAATCATGGCTGCAATTATTTACTCCATGAAATGAGAAGTTATGTGATTACTACTTCGACCACTAGTTTAGGTGAGTTCCAATTATGATCAAGTCAAGGACTTTGCTGACCAGATAGATTTGACAGGCAAAGCCGATAGAGTAGCTTTTCCGTTGGGCGATGATATGTCACCCCATGAACTCAAGAATTGTTAGTGCTGCTCTCTTTGCCGAAGGCAAACGCTAGGTAAACTGATAGGGTGTTTACTAAGGCTTACTGCGCTCTTAAGAAGAGGGTCGCAACTCAAAGCGGGACACCTACCTATTCTGAACAGATAGCAAAATCTAAGAAAAGGCTATTGCAATTAATTACATAAGCGAATATCATAGTGGTCAACGTGTCTTTGTGTTTGCTGGTGGGTACTTATCCAAGTAAGCATTGCCAATGTAAAAAGAAACACCTACCGCAACTAAAAATATGGCCAGGCCTCTAGCCCAAGTCATTTTTACAGGATTCATAGTTAAACACTCAACTCAATAAAGATTGCCTGAATACACGACACTGTAACAGGAGTTTTTCTATTAGTAAAGGCTCATGTAGCAAGGTGAACGGTAAAGTGACCTTATCCACGCAAGAGCACACGGGTGCGTGTGACTTTCTAAGGAGAAAATTTACCAGTCTCTATTTTCCGTTAGTGCTGCTAGCCTTGATCGGCCTGTCTGATTTTTATTTTCAGAAAGTCACACGCACCCCTTCAGTGATTTAACTAACAGCGAAGTTGATAGTGTTCAGGGTGGACTCATTCTACCTTTTGCAATTATCACAATAACCAGACCAATCATTACAACAACACAACCAACTATACACCCTTAGTTTGGGCATTTCACAAGCTCAATTATTACCAGAGCTTGATTGTTCAAAGATACAAAACAAGAAGCATTAATATAATACTGAGTAGATATCAACCGAATCAGGGTTAAGATATGGCTTCCGAATATCAAGGTCTAAGAGAGCAAACTGATCTAGAATCAAAGACATTCGACTTTCGGGAGATGTCTCACCTCTTTCATGTGCTAGCAGTAATCCATTTGCAATAATCTGACAACGATTGAGTCCAAAACTCTCGGCAGATGAAAACTTTTGACTGGGTTCTTCAGCTAAGGCTAACCCAGGAGCTAACAATTTGGTGAAAAGAGGGGTTTCTGCAAAAAAGTGACTTTGATGCTCTGTATAAAGTGACTGAAGCACAGGATGAACTTTTTCATACAAATGGCTATCAAAGTACAAAACTCCAGAATCATATCTTTGGTAGTCTGATGGGTTATAAAGAACTTTAAAAGTAAAAGGTATGGTTATTTCATTTAATCTTTGTGTCAGGCTTCTCATTACAGCTACAGCTCCCTCGGGAGTCAGGCTCCAGTAAATGCGCACGAGCTGAGACTGGGATGATTGAGGACTATGAGCACCAGCATTGCTTACAGCTATATAGAATCCGCTTTGCAGAAGGTTTTTTGGGAGACGAATAGAAATTAGATCGCCAACAGAGATTTGCTCATCAGCAGATTTTAGATGTAAATCTCTTTGTATGTGAATTATTAGACCACCTTTCGTGACAGCAATTGCACCATCCTCTTCTTCTCGCAAAACTAGCCAGTCTTCATCAAAGTAGCCATGACCTGTATTACTATTATCAATCCGGTCATAGAAATCTAAATCTATTCCTAGAAAAGCATTGTTTTCAATATTTTGAGAGTTTATGACTATTTCTGAATTTGGATCAAGTAAAGATCTTAGGGATCCATTATAATGTATTCCATAAAGAAAGCTGCGCAGTTGTGAACCAATATACTTTTGCTGTAAGTCTGATGTCATCGTATTGAGGTGCTCAATTGCTTCAACCGTTAAATCTAAAGATTTATAACTCGGATGAGTTACACAGAAATCATCCTGTATTTGAATGTTGTTAACGATGTCTTCCAATGCAAGGGACAATTTGAAATCGATGTTATTTCTTAATTTATTAATCGTAGTATTTTGTAACGGCATTAACAGTTTTCCCTAGTAAGTATCGAATTCGAGAACAGAAGAATTAATTTCTAATTAAACTGAAACTAGTTTGGATTGAAAAGCAACCGCATCTATTAAATCTTTCTCAGACTGCCCGAAAATTGTCAAAATAGATTGTTCCGGGCGACAGAGAAAACTCTTAGCTACTTGCAGCATGCAAATACCAGTATTATTAAACACTTTCTGATATTGAATCATAGCTCGGATTTGTTGAATTATTGCTAGACCAGCGAATTGAACAACTCGCTGAACAAAGTTAGGATGATAACAATAGATTTCCGGAAAATCAGTCAAGTAACTACACATGAGAGCACTCAGTGATGGCTGCAAAAGTTCTAACGGTGTCACTGCCATACGAAGAGATTCCTCTAAACTAATGCTTGAACTAATAATTAAGCTACCTACCCAAATTTGTAAGTAGCTAGAGATGATCGAACCTAAATCCACTGCAGGATCTCCCCAGCCACTGCGCTCCCAATCAATGAAAAACAGCGACTTTTCCAACTGAGGTTTAGAAATACTTTGTTTCCAATCTTCGCATATCAAAATATTATTGAGCTTAAAGTCTTGATGAATGAAACAACAAGAATCATAAGTGCTCTTTAAAGACAAAATCGACTTCTCCAAACTCTCATAGCGCTGATAAAAAGATAGGAACTTCAATCCATCTGAAGGTAAAGAACCAAACGCATTTGGTGTAACCCGATCACCAATTCCATAAAATGGTATGAGATACTTACTCTCCACATCGCCATTAGAATTCTCTACGAAATCTTGGCAGCTACTTTTCCTAAAAGTTGATCGGTGAATCGATGCAATAAGAGAACCTATTACCCCAGCTATATCTGTCGGGAAAATTTGGGATTTTAAGTATAACTCATCCAGATCCTGATGATTATCTAAGTAATCAAGTACAAGTATGGAATTAGGAAGGTCAAAATGCAGTATTGCTGGAAGCAATCTATAAATGGATTCAATCTCAGGAAATCTATTGATTAACTCCCTGACACGCCATTCACGAAAAAATTCATTACCCGATCTTCCATTTTTGAAATGAAATTCCTGTTTAACAAGAAATTTTTTACCGCTATTTAATGACACAAGCAAGTTAAAGTTCTTTGCCGGCTTTAATTTAACTTCAGTAGGAAGTGAATTATTATCACACAAACCTCTCTCAACTAAATATGAATGAACGTTATGAGAATTCAGTAAAAATGGTGCCATGATTAAAGCAAACATCAGTATTGTTTGTTTAGTAAAAAAATCCAAAAGTCTTGATTGATTACGAATAGCTATTATAGCCTACTAATTGATGCGTCTAAAATTACGTACAATTAAGTAGCTAATATGAAGTAGCGATATAAGCATGGAGTACAAGGCTATGACCAGAAAAGGAACTTGGTCAGTATCAATCGACTGAAAAATACTATAAAAGTTATCTCTAAGCATCAATCTTTTCCTGTAAACAACAAAGTAGTAACAAAAAGTGATCATACAGCGGTAATCTGGAAAATAGCCTAATGCTCTTCCCAAGTAGTTTGCCTTCCGTACTCTGCATAAAGGATGACTTTGCACAGTAGGCAAAAGTGATATTTATGAAATGAAGAGATTACGGAAGGCTTAGGGTCTCCTGAGAGAATGTCTGAAAAGTATTCTAAGCAAAGAGATAACACGGATCTTGGCACTGAATCCTAAACGCCAAGTCAGCGTTTCAGGCAATTACTTTCACTTCTCAGACATCCTCTTAACACCATTACTACTAACGTGTATAGTTGCGACCTACATTATAACTGAAGGCGAGAGTTTGAACAATTAGAGTAGTAATCGCCGTTACAACTAAAGGATTGACACCACCTTTGATATATAAATCACTGTCACCGGATAACTCATCCATATAGCTTTCTGCATCAAAGAATAAGTCAGAACCATTAGACCTTATTTCACCAATTTTGATAGTAGACATGTAAGAATCTCCTTAATTAAAAAATGATTGAACTTCTCTGCTTTTACAACTTACCACGAGTCGTGTAGCCAATACTAAATCCTACGCCCCCTGATGTAATAAGGATTGTGCCAGTTATGACGGCCCAAGCGACAGGTCCAAGACCCCCATTGATTAGAGCTAGATCATCATCGGACAGCCCTGATATATAACTCTCAGAATCCAAAAAGAAATCTAATCCGGCGGGTGAAAAATCTAAATCAGAAACCGTAATAGTTGCCATGTGCACCTCAATGTATTTTTTCAATAGTTGGAATACAAGTTTTGGACTCCATCAAAGAACTAATGGACGTAAAACTTGCTTGAAACAAATGTAACTGCTCAATACTCTACAAGTCAATACACTTAGCAAAAGCAAAAGGGACATAAAGATACAATATTGTCCTTTTGTTTAAGACACGAAACAATTGAGTCTGTATTCTCTTCACCCTTGTTGCTGAAACTGAATGTAGAGGTTCGTGTTTCAGACCAGCGTATCTCACAAGCACCTGAGCTTATGCTACTCCCTTCTCGCTAGAAGAACATGCCTTTTTTAGCTCTGAGTAAGGATTTCACCCGCACATTCTGTCTATATTCTTATGACGGGAAGGGAGTATAATATGGCGATCTGATCTGAATCATGAGAAATACAAGCTGTAAAAGCCTTATTAAATAACAGTACTAGACTCCAAAAATCTCACAAGCGATTTCAGATTGCCATGCATGGCAATTGCATCAAGTTGTATGCCTTAGATGAATAAAGTTATTAAATTATATCTGTAAAGCCAACCATACTTTATTATTGTGACTGGGCAAGAGCTTGACTCCCAAAAGTCGAGTTATTAGATGCTTGCCTAACTCGCAATAGTAGTACTATAGTTTCATATAGCAGCTTTGATAAAATCATAAATTGCTCACAGCGAGCTTTTTACTGTTGTTCTTGAACTAGTACTTGTGTAGCAAGTTTGTTAGAAACATTTTATGGTATGCTGGATAGCAGATGTAAGTAGTCCTGTGGAGGGGAAGACTCCGATCAGGTTTTACAAGGCTAGATAAACGCTGTAACAATTTTATTGCAGACAAAATGTGCTTCTTGCATCATTAATGATATTAAAAATCCGGAGCTTATATAATGCTAATGAAAATGAGTTTGACCGCGATAATTTACTTCATACCAGTTGTAATGTTTTTGCTCGTTGCTCTCTTATATCAGAAACAAGGAGAGTCCCAAGAGGCGCTGATGCAATTATCTCTTGCAATAGCTTTTTTCGTGATTGGATTAGGGCTAATCTAGCTATCCTCATTAGAACAATGTTGCTGTGACTCTATCTAATGTCTTCCCAGTTTAAAAAGAAACATATTTATGATAAAAATCGAAAGAATTGATAGACCAGAAGAAGAATTGATAAAGGCACCGCTTCAGCTATCATTAGCTAGTGATATTGATAACTGGCCACAGTTTTACAGAAAGCTAGGTAGAACAGAATTGTTCGTTAGCTGCTTGGGTATTGGTGGCGGGGGTAGTATTTCTAGTGAAGATACGTTGTATGCCTTTGATCATGGAATAAACTTCTTCTTCTATTCCAGCGACTTGCATCATCATCTTTATAGTTCAATGTCAGATGCGCTGAGAAAACTGTGTGGTAATAGTTCTTCTTGTCGAGAAAAAGTTGTTCTTGCTACGGTTACTTATTTAAAAGGTAGTGAGGTGACTGTAACTGCTCTAATGGATCAGATTATGGAGTTAGGACTTGAATATATAGACATTTTTTTTTGGGGATGGATTAGTCATAATGACAGAGCCTATTTTGATGACAGTATGAATACATCTACCGATTTACGAGGTCCGAACAGTTTATATTATAGAATGATCGACAGGATGGTTGGTGCTACCGAGTTAATGAAAAAAATGGGTATTGTTCGTTATGTTGGTGCTTCTTTTCATGATCTAAATCTTGCTAGAGAGTGGATTGATAGTCCGCTCTTAGACGTTGTAATGCTCAGGCATAATATTGCTCACCGCAGTGCCCAAGAATTGGTTTTACCTTATCTAAGTACAAAAATCCTAATCGTCCAGGTGTTATAACCTTCAAGTCGGCTGGTATGTCTAGTTTATTGACTGATAGACCACCTGGCTTACCAAACAATTGCTGGCAGCCATCTGTTCCAGATCTATATCGATATTCCCTCAATCAAAATTGTGTTGATCTGGCACTGATGGGACCTCGAAATCGACTAGAGATTGATGCTGCATTGGAAGGAATAAAAAAAGGTAGACTGACCGAGAAGGAAGTTGATTATCTCAATTTGTACGGTGACTTACATCGTGAACGAATACCCAGTCAAGATATTCCAACCGATCGCCTCATATATACATAGAACTTAATCTTGAAAGTAAAACATTACCCCAAATGACAATTATGAATAGTACTATCGACTTGCCCATGGCTCTTTCTGCTGTAACAATACCAGCAATCAAACCAGCTACCGATCAACAAATAATAGATGTTTTAAAGTATTCAAGGCGTTATAGTGAAATTGCTATAGAATCCGAAAGAAATGTTTTAATTGAGAATGTTTGTGGACAGCTAGATATCAAGGTAACGGAAGAAGAAATTCAATATGCCGGTGATACATTTCGGAAGCACAATAAGCTGTATGGAGAGACTGAAACAATTCAGTGGCTTGAGCATCAGCGAATTACTCCTGAAGAATGGTCTAAAGGTGTCTATATGCAACTGCTATCTCAGAAACTAAAAGAGTACATAGGCATGAGCAATGCAGACAACGCTTATTTGGCAAACAAGGAGAGTTGGCGAAGAGTAGCATTATCACAAATATTGGTATCTGACCTAGCTATAGCTGTAAAAATCTGTAAATCTATTCGCGAGGGAAATGATTCTTTTTGCATGTTGGCATTAGAGTATTCCCAAGGTAAACAATCTAAGGAAAATGGTGGCTTTGCCGGAATTCGATTTGTAGCTGAGCTGTTTCCGGAAATCGCAACGGCAATTGACAAAGCTCAGATTGGAGAAGTTTTGGGTCCCGTCAAATCAACTTTGGGATATCATATTTTAAGAGTTGAAAAGTGGTATCCTCCTGAGTTCAATCAAATGAAGGATCTCATATCAGAGTATTTGTTTCAATCTTGGCTGAATGACAAGATTAGTTCATCTGTTTTTAACTCAATTTAAATGTTGTTCTTGGTCACAGTCCATTCACAGTGTGACAACCTATACAAGCAATGTTCTCGCAGTTCACTCTTGACCGAGACTTTGGGATGCGGAAATGTCTCAGATGACCGCTGCATCCCAATTTTTTCCATCACCCGCTGCGATCGAACATTATTCATTGTCGTAAACGATACTATTTCAGCTAGGTTCAAAGATTCAAAGCCAAACTTGAGCGCCATGAGAGCCGCTTCTGGCGCATAGCCATTGCCCCAAAATTCATACGCCAAGCGCCAGCCTACCTCCACACAGGGATTAAAAGGCAAGTCATAAGTGGGAACATGTAGGCCAACGTAACCAATAAACTGCTGAGTATTTTTGATTTCTACTGCCCATAAATCCCATCCCTGCTGTTCGATCAGGGCTTGGATTTGATCGGCCATAGCATCACTGGCCTCTCGGGACAACAAATTAGGAAAGAACTCCATCACTTTGGGATCGGCATTAAGTTTAGCAAATGGCTCTCGGTCAGTTGGCTGCCATTGGCGGAGCAGGAGTCGATCGGTTTCTAACATGATCTCAGTTTGGGTTAAGGCTGACAGCAAAGTAGGTAGTCTGGAAAAATTATTTGTTTGATCGAAATAAATCTTGTTATGATGTACGTTTAATTTTTCATCAAAACAATCATAGTCTATTTAACTAAATATCCCTGCAATATTTTTAGACAACTATGGATAACAAACCCCCTGACGTTGCCACTGCTATTTTTGATCTATCCAGAAAAACATTAGCCGATCGAAAAAACTGGTATTCTCCGGCTGCTCAAGCCTACGGCCTAGCGCGACCATCCTATCCGATCGAAGTCATTCAACAAGTAACCGCACTGGCGGAACTTACTGATCAATCTGCGATGTTAGAGATTGGCTGTGGTCCAGGGACAGCTACGGTGGATTTTGCCCCGGTGGTGGGTGCGATCGACAGCCTGGAACCAAATCCCGACTTTTATCAGTTAGCACAGGTGAACTGTGCTGCCCATAGTAATGTGCATTTTCATAACCAGGCTTTTGAAGAATATCAAAGTGAGCAAAAATTTGATGCCATTCTAGCCGCCAGCTCTTTTCACTGGATTCCTGCACCAATCGGCTATCCCAAAGCAGCCAGTTTGCTGAAAGAAAATGGAGCGCTGATTTTGTTGTGGAACAAAGAACTCCAGCCAAGCTGGGCAGTCTATCAGCAGCTTGCGCCGGTCTATCGAAGGTTTGCACCGCAGCTCGATCGATATGAAGATCGTGCTACTGAAGCCGATGTTTTGCAGCAGCTTGGGCAAATCGCGATCGATTCTGGCTATTTTGATCGCTTGGTGGGTGGTGAAGTGCGGGTAGCAGTAACTTATGGGGTCGATCGCTATCTTTCTTTGCTAAATACTTATTCTCCTTATCTCAAATTGGATGCACAGACTAAGACCGCTTTGTTTGCCGGATTGGCTGAGGTGATTGGTAGCTTAGGTGGTTCGATCGATCTTCAGCATACTTCGGCTTTCCATGTAACTCGTCGCCAAGTGCATTCAGCATGCTTACTGGCTTAATATCCACTTGAGAATACCGAGAATTTGCTGTACGGGCGTAACCAAACAATTAGTAGGATCGATCGTCACATCGCTACCTTCTAATTCAAGAAATTGCCGCCGCTGCCACCGGCACCACCCGATTTTAACTGTTGTTCCCAACTCCACACTGTATTTTCTAGCAGCATAGTGACAGTCATTGCTCCAATGCCACCAGGGACAGGGGTAATATGACTAGCGATCGGCAGTATCCCTTCAAAGTCCATATCACCCACTAATCTCGATTTGCCATCGGGTTGAGTGATGCGGTTGATACCTACATCAATAGCGATCGCCCCCGGTTTGACCATTTCAGCAGTAATCATCCGTTCTCTGCCCACCGCAGCCACCAAAATATCTGCTTGGCAACAGACTGCGGCGAGGTCTGGTGTTTTGGAATGGGCGATGGTGACAGTGGCGTTGGCATCTAACAGCATCAGAGCCAACGGTTTACCCACAAGAATACTGCGACCGACAACTACGGCAGTTTTTCCGGCTGCTGCCAGGTTGTATTCTTGCATCAGGCGCATGACCCCGGCGGGGGTGCAACTGCGTAGCCCTGGTTCGCTGCGCACTAGGTGGCCGAGGTTGGGGGTGGAGTCCGTCGGCATCTTTGTGGGGGGCGATTTCGTAGAGTAATGCTACGGAGTCTAGGTGGTCGGGGAGGGGCAGTTGAACCAAGATACCGTCTACTCGATCGTCCTTATTCAATTCATGGATGACAGCGGTGAGTTCGGCTTGGGTGGCAGTGGTAGGGAAGTGTTTGCCATAGGAGTTGATGCCGATTTTGGCGCAGGCGGTTTCTTTGCCTTTGACATAGGCGGCGCTAGCGGGGTTGTCGCCAACCATTAATACGGCGAGTCCGGGGGGACGACCGATTTGGGGCTGTAATCGATCGATCTTGGTTTTCAGTGAGTCCTGCATTTTCTGGGCGAGGGCTTTACCGTCCAAAATTGTGGCTGTAGACATCTCAAATCTTTTCCTTGGGGCAATTGCAGCTCTATCTTACCGAAAAATGAATTGGTGGTTGTCAAACAGCGGTATCGTAGGCAAAAACATTTCTGATTCTCATCTAAATTTAGCGCGGTTTTAGGTTGCGGTGGAGCGATATAGCCAAAGTTAGAGAGTAGCCTGATTAATTGGGTACTGGATAGGTCTCGCGGAACTTTCACGCTGCAAAAACCTCTTCTCTGACAATATGTAGCCTAATAATTTTTGGGCAATGTTCGGATGTATCAAAATGACAATTCACGGCATCTTTGACCATGACTTTTAATGCTTCTAGATCGTCAGCTTCGGTGAAAATCGGCTCGTTGAGAGCCTGTGCTGTGTAGCCACCTTCAGGAGATTCTTCTACTAAGAAGATAATTTCTGTTGTTGACACGATCATCCTCAATAACATTTATGGTGTGTTGAATGCATCTGCATTTTAGCGTATCTCTAAATCCTCTGTGAGGCGATCGCCTGCAAAATCTGGGCGAATTGGGGACTCATGGTGCTGCATCGTTGCTGGGGTTTGGCTATTCTAGCGCGGTTTTAGGTTGCGGTGGAGCGATCGATCGTCTCCTAAATGGCTGAGGTTGGATTGTACTGGGGGAAATGCGTTAGGGATGGGGCGAGTTGGCCGATTCCCTCCAGGATAGCTTCGCTTCATGAATTAAAGCTTTGTCGGTGGAGCAGGTGGAAGCTTTGGGTGAGGGTAGCGCACTATCAAGAAGCCGATCGTGTTTCATTTTGTTCGATGTGACGACGTAACACAGAGTTAATCAACGATTTATATTCACCGCGCGGAGCGTCTCTGCCAGGAGAATCGCTAGCGCGACATCATCAGCGGCAGCGAAGGACTAGACACCAAAATCAGGTGGAACATAGTGAATTTCACTAACAGACGAAATAGATCGCCGCGACCAGTGATGTGCAATGCTCAAAAGTGGTTATTATATATATTCCACTGTGGCTCGTTGCCGACTTGTGGACAGGCCAAGCAACGCTTTTGCAGAATCCGACCTCTACTCTGGTTGGTGTAAGTCTGTCAGGGTAAGTTGGCTCACTGAAAAAAATCCTCTCGCCGACCTGCGGCAGTTTTAGACATAATGAGGAGTGTTAACTATGGATGTTCTTAACTTTAGAGATTTTAATGGCAGGCAAAATTCCCGTTACCGTGATCACTGGCTTCTTGGGCAGTGGCAAAACCACATTGATTCGCAATTTGCTGTTAAATAACCAAGGTAAAAGAATTGCCGTATTGGTGAACGAATTTGGTGAATTGGGGATTGATGGTGATTTATTGCGGAGTTGCGGGGTCTGTGATGAAGATGGAACCGAAATTCCGGGGAAAATTATTGAATTGACCAATGGTTGTCTGTGTTGCACGGTGCAAGAAGAGTTTTTCCCGGCCATGCAGCAGTTGCTCGATCGCCGCAGTGACTTAGATTGCATCGCGATCGAAACCTCCGGCTTAGCCCTCCCGAAACCTCTGATTACAGCGTTTCGCTGGCCAGAAATCCGCAATGGGGCGACGGTGGATGCGGTGATTGCAGTGGTAGATGCTCCGGCTGTATTGGCTGGGCAGTTTGCAGGAGATGGAGTCTCGGAGCATGAAACGCCTTTGGAAGAATTATTTGAAGATCAGTTAGCCTGTGCTGATTTGGTGGTGGTGAATAAGACTGATCTGATTTCGGCAGCAGAGCAGGAGACGGTGCTAGCGACGATTCGGGAGCATACGGCGGCGACGGTGAAGGTGGTGGTAAGCGATCGAGGTCTGGTAGATGCAGCCAAGATTTTTGGCTGGTCAGCGGCGGTGGAAGATCATTTGGAGCAGCGGCCTAGTCATCATGATGCCGAAGAAGAGCATGAGCATGATGAAGGGATTAGCTCAATTGCACTAGTTTTGCCAGCAGGTGATGCACAGGTGCTGACTAGCCGGTTACAGGAGTTGGTGGCGGAGCAGGAAATCTATCGGGTAAAGGGGTTTGTGGCGGTGCCAGGGAAGGCGATGCGGATGGTGTTGCAGGGAGTCGGTCAGCGGTTTGAATCGTTCTTCGATCGGGCTTGGCGCTCTGAGGAGTCGCGGGTGACAACGCTGGTGATTATTGGTCAAGATCTGGATGAGGTGGCGATTCGAGCTAAACTAGAAGTCAAAATTTAGTAGGGAGATTTGGGGTTATGGATCAGGCTACGGTTTTACCAATTTTAGGGGCGACGGCTTTTGGTTTGCTCGTACTGGTGACAATGGGCATTTTGTATTTGACGCTTTCGGGCTGGAAGGACAAGAGACGGCAGGAGATCGATTCGCGTTCCGCGACGGTACGTGAACGGAAACGCTAAGTCCGATCACAAATGGATGGCAATGGTGACATACTCCTACACATCCCTATCAAGTAAGTGTACGCAGGTTGGCATTTAATTTAAGAAATCAATTTTTAGTATCATGCCAGTATTTTCAGCTTTGACATGATAGTTGAACTGTATTACAAATCATCCGAGGCCGAAGATTCGGATGATATTTTTGTGCCAAATCTTTCAGAATTCTCCTGATCCGCCTGAGACAACAGTGAAACAGATAGTAACCGAGGGGATTCGGCTTTGCCGACACTCCGTGATCGAAATCACTGGTAGCAGCAGATCAATACAGCTTGCTCAGTGATGCATCCAACGGCCAAATCCTGGAATCGAAGTTTTATTAGATATACAGGAACTAACCCCTCCCCCGCTTAGTCTTCTACCCCCACTTCCCCCCATGCGTACCTCCAACTTCTTCGCCGCCGCCTCCCTCACCATTATTGCTATCTTTTCCGGCGCTGCCGCTAACGCCGCTAGCTTCGCTGACCCCAACCTCGAAGCAGCAGTCCGAGAAGAAGTTGGCATTGCCCCAGATCAAGAATTAACCGATAGCGATTTACAAAAAGTGCGTAGTTTGTCAGCCGATGGCAGACAAATCCAATCTTTAGCAGGCATTGAGCAACTCACTGAGTTACGCAATTTGCAACTAGATAACGGCGAAGGCAAAGACCGTCCCGATGCCAACGATATTAAAGATATTTCTCCTCTCGCCAAGCTGCGCAACCTACAAGAACTAAACCTCAGCGGCAACGATATTCAAGACCTTAGCCCGCTAGCTAAACTTAACAACCTCCAAAACCTCAACTTAGGCTCTAATCAAGTCCAAAACCTCAGCGCTATTCAAAATCTGCGCAAACTTTCTACGCTTAATCTTTATAGCAACAAAGTCAGCAACCTTCAGCCATTGGCTCGCCTGACTAACCTCAAAAGCCTCTACTTGGGCGGCAACAAAATTCAGTCTGTCAAATCTTTGGCCAGCCTGACCAATTTACAAGAACTCAGCTTAGGTTCTAACCACATCAGCGATATTCGCCCCTTAAGCAATCTACGCAAACTAGATTCCTTGTACCTTGGTGACAACCGTGTCACCAATATCAAATCTCTCCGCAATCTCCAAAGCCTCACCAGCTTAGATTTGTCTGACAACGAAATCACTAATGTTTCTTCCTTAAAAACACTAATTAATCTCACGGAGTTAAACATAGTGGGTAATTATATTACTGATACCAGCCCGATCGCCAGCCTCCCTAATCTCACCGATGCCACCACCGATGACGATGAATTAGTAGCTAGCAACAAAACCAACAACACCGTTCGCTACGTAAACACCAACCGCTACTAAGGATTATTCACATCCCGGCGCTGCCAACTACTAGGGGGATTAATTCTCACTCCTAAGCGCTCTTCTGGTGGAATTTCTAGATCAGCCCAACTGCCCGCCTGTTCGATCGACAGGCGGCTTTGGTCATGATCACTATTCCAACTTTTTAACCACAAGATTCCTTTCAACCCCTGACCCATTCTGGCAGCCTTGTATCCCCGACCATCAGCCAAAGGGGCATGAATCATGGCTGTAATCGTCGCACTATCAAACAATGAAATTTCTTTGGTATCAACACCACCATAGATCCTGAGCTGCTGCGGTTGCAAGGTTTTAGTGGCTGCATCGATCGCCAAAATCTGTCCCTTAATCGACAAATTCCCAGCTACATACAAATTCACCGATTCCCCCGGCTGCAACTTTACCTGCAATTTCTCGCTAGCCGAAAGCTTAATCGAATCATTATTAATATCACTTTTCACGACATAGTGATAAACCCCCTGAGCATCTGGCGCATCACCAGCTAGTGGCAGCACCTTACTTCGATCAATCGGCGGCAAATCTAGATTGTGATAGGGCACCGGACGAGCTTGAGGCCAAGGAAAGATCGTAGCTGAGATAGAACCCATTGGCTGACCGTTTGCTCCTAGGGCAATATTTTCTGGACGAGTACCCGGCACTCTACCAGTAGGATCTGGGCAAGTGCGCACTCGCACATCACCAGTAATTTTTTGATCTCGATCGAGGTTCAAAGCCGTTGCCCACAGTGCGGGCAAAGTCGTAGGTGTCAAAGATACCGGTATTTCCACCGCCAAAAGACTACTGGCCTGACTAGGATTAGTAGTAGTTTGACCCTCCAGCCACAATTTACCAATACCAATTTGGTCATTAGCACCTGGTTGTGATTGATAGCGATAGTCCCGCAGCCGATATTGGCCGGTTGGTAAACTCAACCAATCTTGCTGGCTATAGGCTTGCGCCTCAGTTTGCGCTACACAATGACCAACGTTGTTAGCTAAGTTAGTCAAATCCACCTGCCAATTAGTCAGATCATGAGTGACTAATAGCCGCTGCCGATCGAGGAAAGACTGAAATCTAGTTACCCCCGCCTCCGTCACCGCCATCGATAACTCGCTTCTGGCGCGGGAGCTAGAAATAACCTGTTCATTACGCGCCCGTTCTAGCATGGCCGCAGTGATCATCATCAATATAAAGCCCATCCCCATCGCAACCGGCAAAGTAAAGCCCTGGTCGCCGGATCGGCGCTCGAAACGTTTGCTGTTCATTTATTTTTTACTTTGACAAGATTGATCGAGCTTGGTGTAATGACCTTGATGGGTAATGCCAAGGGGCGCAGAAACTGTAATACAGCGACCGTCAACATTATTGCTGCTCAGTCGAATCGTGCGATTATCTACCGTATTGCCCTTCATTCCATACTCGATCGAGCTATCTAAACCCGGTGAAGTCATTGTGACTCCGTTGGGCAAGGTCACATTCCCTCCTCTCAAGCAGTGATTGCTATCCATAATGGCAGTAGGCTCTATCTGAATACGGCACACCATACTGCGTTCGATCGCCGTCTGTTGGGCTTCTTGCATTGCAATCAACACCATATCAGTTGCCCTCACCAGTCGCTGCCGCTGCTGCATCGCTAATACACTAGGGGTACTGATCGCTAGGGCAATCCCTAAGATCAGCAAAATCGTCATGTTTTCTAGCAGCGTAAAGCCCAAATCTTCATTACTACTCACAGGTGAAAGCCGCATCGGGGATTACCTCTGTGTAAAAATTTAGAATTGATGGTGAGCCATTCTGGGGCACCACAGCATAGCGAACACCCAAGATATTGAAAGGAGCCGAGGGTTCTACTGCTAGCTGTCGATCGAGCGTGAATTTTTGGCCAGTGCGACTTTGGCGGAGCGATGGCTCGGCGTTGCTAGCTAATTTATCAAGTAAAGCTTGGGCAAATCCTTGTTGTGATTGCTGAACGTGACAGCGCAGCGGATCGAAGGGAATCTGAGAAACAGCAGTCTGAAGATGAAGGGTTTCTAGATCAGATTGAATCCAGTTGGCTGCTTCAGCACTTTGGATAGCGCGGGATTGCAAAACGGCGGCTACACTCATGCCCTGCATTGCTACAGAGACAAAGGTGGCGGTGATGGCGATCGAAACCAATACCTCTACTAAGGTAAAACCAGCAACATTATTATTGCTTGGAGAAATATTTCGCATGACAGGAAGTTTGGTGACTAATTAGCAGCACCTGTAAATCCCGGCAGGCAAGTCTATGATTTTGATCGAAATTTCTGCCCCCAGTTAGCAAAACTAGCGGGGGAAGAAACCCATGGGTAAAATGGGGCTAAAACTTGTTGAGGTTTAAACCTGCTTCCTTAGCCATAGCCGCCAAGCCTTTGAGTTCCAAAGTTTTGAGCGCCTTAGTAGAAAGGTGCAGTTTTACCCAACGTTTGCCTTCGACCCACCAGATTCGCTTCCACTGCAAGTTGGCTTGTTGCAGCTTCTTAGTGCGACGGTGAGAGTGGGAAACCGACATACCATTGTTGGCTTTTTTCCCGGTTAGTTGACAGACTCTTGACATGTGATCCTCGATTGTATCAATTGAGCGCAGTTTCTAATTGTACCCAATCAATGGTCGATGTGCTGCTACCAAAATTTTAAGCAGGGCGATCGAGGTTGGTAATCGGCTATTTCAGTGAACTGGTGATGAGTTTGCAGATTAACCGGGCTAAGATTGACAGGCTAAACAATAGTGCGTTCCCCGGCCTGCGGCCTTGATTTTAACAATCAATTCACCACAAACCCGGCAAGGTTGGCCTTGCCGACCGTAGACCCAGGCGCTCTGGCCATAATTACCATTGGTGCCTGCGACGCTTAAATAATTGCTGAAAGTTGTGCCCCCAGCATCGATCGAGTCTTGCAATACCTGAATAATTGTGCCGCGTAAAGTGGCGATCTGGTTCTTTGTTAGAGCAGTGGTGACAGCGGTGGGAAGAATCTTGCTCAGAAACAAAGATTCATCAGCATAAATGTTCCCCACACCAGCAACCAGGGTTTGATCTAAAATCGCCGCTTTGATTTGGCGACGAGAGCGCTGTAATCGATCGACCAAATAATCTGCGCTAAACTCTGGCGAGAATGGCTCCGGTCCTAGTTTGCCCAAGCCTCCCATCACCCGATTAGGATCTTCGTTAACCGTAATCCACCACATTTTGCCAAAAGTCCGCTGGTCTACAAAGCGCAACTCTTGGTCATTGGGCATCAATAGCCGCACTCTAGTATGCTTAGTCTGCTCGGTAGGGGTGGTCAACCACAAAAGCTGCCCAGTCATCCGCAAATGGACTCCTAGCCATCCTTTGGTCTGGCCTTTTTGGTCAGCGCAGACTCCCAATAAATACTTGCCGCGTCGCTGCCACTCGGTCAACACCAAACCTGTTAAACTCTGGGCAAAATCTACCGCAGAGTCAGGATGATCGATCGTGCGGGGCAATAATACCTGGACTTCTTCGATCGGAATATTGCAGGTAAACTGCTGAAGGCCACGGCGGACAGTTTCGACTTCGGGGAGTTCGGGCATGGAAATATACCAACAACAAGGCCAAAGTCATTTTAGCGACTTTGGCCTGTCAAGCAAGAATTGCAAAAATTTTTAGCCTTCAGCCTTGGGGGCATCTGCTGGAGCTGCTGCCGCTTTGGGAGCTGCCTTGGCCGCAGGAGCCGCTGCTGCTTTGGGTGGTGGACCGACTTCTTCAAGTTCGCTAACTGCGAAGTTATTGGTGTTGACACCGCTAGCACTGCCGCTAAAACCGTTGTAATTTACTTTGTCAAAACGCACGATGACGTTGTATTTGATGCCGCTTTGGTCGATCGAAGCCACTGTGCCAGTGTCTCTGAACCAGTAAGACTCTTTACGCAAAACGCGCACTTTTGAACCACGCTGTATCATAACTTTTGTTTTTGATAGGGTTGATAACGTTCACATTACTACTCCAACCGGCTCCATCGCATAGTTTTGTGTTTAAGTTTTATGAATCATGAGTTAAATTCTTAAGAGTCACAGGCGCAATGTTATGAATCAGGTTAAATTTCGTGGGTCACAGGCGCAATGTTATGAATCATGAGTTAAATTCTTAAGAGTCACAGGCGCAATGTTACAAATCAAGCTCGATTTCCACCTGATCCAACTGCGGGGATTTCTGGGTCGCGGCCTTGCCACTAGCAATAGCCACAATACTCAAACTAGTAAACACCGGCAAGGCGAGCTTTTCACCGTAACTGTAACCCGAAACCAAGCAGGCAATCAGCGCCATCGTCGCAAACTGCTTTTTACCCTGGCTACGAGCGATCGAAAAGGGCACTAACCCCAAAGTACCGCCAAAAACAGTGCCAAAGCCGACAAGTTGTTCAATCGAATCCAGCATGACGAGGCTCCTAAAATATCTACTAAAGTATGATGGTGCTCTAGCTAACATACCCTGAGCATCACCAATCTTGCCTGGGGGTTTCCCGTAAACTTAAAAAATTTGACTTAGGCAACTTGCTGGGGTAAGAAAGACTCTACCAAATGATTGACCATCCAGCTAAAGCTGCGATCTGTCGATTCGGTTGCGGTAAAAAAGCCTAAGATTTCGTTTAACAAAAAGCCATGGATTGAAGAATGCAGGAGCCGCGCAGCATGGAGCGTATCTTCTTGCCCCAAACCAAAGGGGGTCAAAATGGTAACATACACATCTAAGATGTGATGCAAAATCGGTGAAAACTCGATGTCTGACGGGGGAAAAGAATGCTGGATAGTAAATAGGTACAGTGCAGGATTCTCGATCGCAAATTCCCGACACCTCATAGCAGTTCGCTGAATCAGGTCTACTGGGTGATCGTTGCTTTGAATATCTGGCAAGCACTGTTCGGCAATTCTGCGCCAGCCTTCGAGGCGAATCGATCGGCGGATATTTTCATCCCCAGCGAAGTGGTTATATAGAGAAGGTGGCTTGATCGCCAGAGCTTTGGCCAACTGATTGATGCTGAAATCCTCCACACCTTGAGTCTCCAGCAAAATAATTGCCACGTCCAAAATGTCTTGTGGGGTGAGAGTTTTTCCTTTAGGTCTGGGCATGGCTAATGCAGAGTTAAGTCGTTAACGTGTAAGGGGGACTCACGAAACTTACTCCAAAAGATAGCACAAAATCATCTATTCAAACAAAATACTTCGTCAATATCATAAGTCTCTGGTGGACAATTATTCCTTGAAATTAATAAGTTTAAGATTGTTAACCATGTCGGGAAGCCCGATAGCCAACAGCTTTACCTAGTAACGAAAACAGGCCAGCAGTGTTTTCTGAATGTGGCAATTGTTTGCAGATACTTGGCTGAGAGTAAAGTTTACAGAGCATTACAGACTTTTACGTCTTGTAATAGGGTATTAAAGTACACCAAAATCCTACTTTCTGTTTTTTCGCCAATTCAGCCATCAACTATTGCGCTTTGTGTTAAATAGATAGAGATTTTGCCGTGATTGTGATAGATTTCAATACTAATGCACACAATCTTTTTCACCCCTTATACTTATGCATCAGATCTCTAGCAAGGTCGGCAGACCCAGTCGTCGGACTCCAAGAATTGATCGATTGGAAGCAGAGTATCAACAAAATCAAGAACGGATTCGTCAGCTCCACCGCCGTAACCGCGACCTGGCCGAACAAATGCGCGTTTTTCAGCAAGAAAATAACTCTTTGCCCGTCAAGTCGATCGCCCAGCGCAGCCCGATTAAAAGCCGCCGCCCCAAATCGTTGGCAAGATTGATAGTCGATCGAATTGAACACCTCAACAGAATTCGTATTGGTCGCTACCCTCTAACGTTTTGGCTCAAGGTAGCAGTCATGATGATTGTGGTGGCAGTGGTTTGCGGCACTCTAGGCTTTATGGCCACCAGGTTAATTGGCCTGTTAATTGGTGGTTAAAACGATTGAATGCGGCCAATAATCTACGATAGAGTGGTAGCTGGAATCTTATCGCCGTCATCATGCAGACTATTTCTAGACTGGCTCACAACCCTTTTTCTACCGATGGCACTATTCAGCGTCGTCAGACTCGCCCAGTAGCGGTGGGTAATGTAATAATTGGCGGTCATCATCCAGTGGTGGTGCAGTCGATGATTAATGAAGATACTCTGGATATTGCTGGCTCGGTGGCTGGAATTCGTCGCTTACACGAAATTGGCTGCGAAATTGTGCGGGTCACAGTGCCCAGCATGGCACATGCTAAAGCCCTAGCCGAGATCAAAGCCCAGTTGGCAGCAACCTATCAAGTAGTGCCATTGGTGGCTGATGTTCATCACAATGGTATGAAGATTGCCCTAGAAGTGGCTAAGCATGTAGACAAGGTGCGCATCAACCCAGGGCTATATGTATTTGAAAAACCCCAAGACAACCGGACTGAATATACTCCGGCAGAATTTCAAGAAATTGAAGACAAAATGCGGGAGGCGTTAGAACCGCTGATTATTAGCCTGCGTGATCAAAATAAGGCCATGCGGATTGGGGTCAACCATGGCTCTTTGGGTGAGCGGATGCTGTTCACCTACGGTGACACGCCCTTAGGGATGGTGGAATCAGCTTTAGAATGCATTCGGATCTGTCGATCGATGGATTTCCACAATATTGTGATTTCGATGAAGGCATCACGGGTGCCAGTAATGCTCAGCGCCTACCGATTGCTGGTACAGCGCATGGATGCCGAAAATATGGATTATCCCATTCACCTGGGAGTAACCGAAGCTGGCGATGGGGAATATGGCCGGATTAAATCTACCGCCGGAATAGGCACCCTATTAGGCGAAGGTATTGGTGACACCATTCGGGTATCGTTAACCGAAGCACCAGAAAAAGAAATTCCGGTGTGCTACGGCATTTTGCAGGCTCTCGGGCTGCGTAAAACCATGGTAGAGTACGTCGCCTGTCCTTCTTGTGGTCGCACATTGTTCAACCTAGAAGACGTATTACACGAAGTTCGAGCAGCTACCAAGCATCTGGTTGGTCTAGATATCGCGGTGATGGGCTGTATCGTCAATGGCCCCGGTGAAATGGCCGATGCCGACTATGGCTATGTGGGTAAGCAACCAGGATATATCTCTCTATATCGCGGCAAAACTGAGATCAAAAAAGTACCAGAGGCCGATGGCGTATCTGAATTGATTGCATTGATCAAAGAAGATGATCGCTGGGTAGAACCAGAATAATCATTAATGTTGGGGTGGGCAGCGGCTGAAATCATGCTGAGGTTTCCTCTGCACGTACTTCAGACCCACCACCCAAACTTTCCACCAATTTTTATGAGCGCTGATCATATCCAAATCTCTATTAAACTTTTTGCCATCTACCAAGAGGTTATTGGCAAACCCGAAATCACCCAAAAATTACCAGTAGGAACTTCTGCTGGCGATGTTTTGCAGATATTAATCGACCAATACCCCCAGTTAGATCAATGGCGATCGGTCACGCGCCTGGGAGTAAACCTAGATTTTGTAGAGGCCGATCGCCCATTACAAGATGGCGATGAATTAGTGTTAATTCCACCTGTCAGCGGTGGTTGATGGTATTACTATTGTTGGGGCGAGCAAAAGCTGCGATGAAAAAACGGCATATTGACAGCTCACCCTGGTTTTCCTCAGTGTCTCACAAGTAGAGTCAGAGTGTCATAGAATGTAATTTTCAATCCTTAATGTACTCTCCTCAGTGTAGTAATGGCAACTACTTTACAACCCCAAATTTCTACCCTGGCAGAATTCTTAGCACTACCAGAAACAAAACCAGCTAGTGAATTTATTGGGGGATCGATCGAGCAAAAGCCCATGCCTCAAGGACAACATTCTCGCTTACAGCTCAAATTGTGCAACCTCATCAATGACGTAGCTGAAGCCAAACAAATAGCAATGGCACTGCCCGAACTGCGCTGCACATTTGGCGATCGTTCCATTGTGCCTGATGTGGCTATTTTTCGGTGGCCACAGATCCCCTTTGAGCCAAACGGTGACATTGGCAACACCTTTACCACCAGACCTGACTGGATAATTGAGATATTATCGCCAGACCAAAAAGACACTAAAGTAATTCGGAATATTCTGTACTGTCTAAGATATGGCACCAGCTTAGGATGGTTAGTGTCGCCAGCCGATCGAGCAATCTTAGTTTTCCCAGCGGATCAAAGTCCTTCCGAACTATCCGGCAACAATAAATTACCGGTATTATCAGGTTTAAATATGGATATCACTGTGAATGATGTATTTACCTTATTGCGCTAGTTATCCAAGGAGGTATCAAAAGATTCAAATCAAGATGAAACTTAAGCAAAAAATCTCTGGTGACTTCCTTTCTCCGAAAGGTGTTCATGGGTCATATTCGAGGATAAATCTCAATCATAGGCGATGATATAGAAAGCTACTGATATGTCGCCCATGCCCACCAACAGCCCTAAGCCTCAATACACCTACAAAGTCGGTGGCACCCTGGCAGCTAACGCCCCTAGCTATGTCACCCGCTCCAGTGACGAAGAACTCTACCAAGCTTTGAGTGCCGGGGAGTTTTGCTACGTCCTTAACGCCCGCCAAATGGGTAAATCTAGCCTGGGTGTGCGCACCATGCAGCGTCTTCGCCAAGCAGGAGCCGCCTGTGCCTTTGTAGAAATGACCAAACCGGGCAACGAACAAGTTTCGATCGAACAGTGGTACAACGGCACAATTGCCGAACTAGTGCGGGGTCTACAGCTTGGCGGCAAATTTAACTTCAAACAATGGCGACAGTCTCAACAGCACCTATCACCCGTCAAACTCTTTAGCCAATTCATCGATAATTTATTAGAGATTTTACCGAGTCAGTCGATCGTCATTTTTCTGGATGAAATCGACAGCATCAAAAGCCTGCAATTTGCCACCGACGATTTTTTTGCCACCCTGCGCACCTGCTACAACCAGCGGGCTTACCAACCCGATTATCAACGGATCACCTTTTGTCTGCTGGGTGTCACCACTCCTTCGGAGCTGATGCAAGACAAACAGCGCACCCCCTTTAACATTGGTCAAGCTATTACCCTCAAAGGCTTTGAAGAAACCAACGCTCGTGCCGCGCTATTGCCGGGATTAGTAGACTGTGTACCAGCACCAGCCGACACCTTAGCAGAAATTATTACCTGGACAGGTGGACAGCCTTTTTTAACCCAAAAACTCTGCAAGCTCATGGGTCGCTCTCCAGAACTCAGCGTAGCTGAAGTAGTTCAGCAGCAAGTAATTGATAACTGGGAAGTCCAAGACGAACCAGCTCACTTTAAAACTATCCGCGATCGGCTGTTGGGATCTGCCGAACTCAAAGGCAAAGTATTAGGGTTATATCAACAAATTTTGCGTCAAGAAGCCATTCCTTTCGTTGATAGTCCAGCCCATCAACAGCTCCACCTTTCGGGGGTAGTACGTCAGCAATCTGGGCAGCTTTGTTGTTACAACCAAATTTACGCGGCAATTTTTAATCAGCAGTGGGTGAGCCAAGAACTACAAAAAATTCGCCCCTATGCAGCTCAGATCGAGCAATGGCAAGCCCATAGCATCCCCGAAAATCTCTTGCAGGGCGAAGAACTATGGTCTGCTTTGGCTTGGGCAGCCGATCGACAGTTAGCCGATCAAGATTTACTGTATTTATCGAGCAGCCAAACTTTAGCTCTGCAAAACGCTACCGCCGAACTCGATCGATCCCAGAAAAAAGCCCGCCAAATTTCTCGGCGCAACCGTCGCCAAGTTTGGGTGGGCGGTGCCATCTTAGCCTTGTCACTCTGCGGTGCAGGCTGGGCCGAATGGACAAGAGAACAAACCAGCCGCGCCACTAAATTAGACTTGGCTAGCATGAATGCTCTACGAGAGTTTGAAACCGGTGGACAGCTCGATGCTTTACTGCTGGCCATGCAATCTGCTCAAGAACTCAAAAAAAATGTAGGAAATGGAGCGTTAGCTAAATATCCGGCTTTTGTGCCACTGTTTAACTTACAAACTATTTTGTTTAATATTCGTGAACAGCAACGACTCAGCGGTCATCAAGGGCCAGTTAATGGCTTGAGTTGGCAACCCAATAGTCAGATATTAGCTACCGCTGCTACCGATGGTCGGGTAAGGCTGTGGAATTTAAAAACATATCAACAGCAAAAAATATTTTCGGCTCAGGGCAGTTCTCTAAACGGTATTAGCTTTGCCCCGGATGGCCAAACTATTGCAGCCGCGACTCAAAATGGTGTTGTGCAGTTATGGAAAACCACCGGAGAGTCAATAGTTACTCTAGCTCCAAATCCTGTTCAAAAACCAAACCAAGCTGATAGTAAAAAATCTAAACCTCTAAACACCGTAGCCTTTTCGCCCCAAGGGGATCTGCTGGCAGCAGCAGGCAATGATCGCCAAATTCACCTGTGGCAATCAAACAATCACCAATTAGTCCGCACCTTTACAGGTCATCAAGACAGCATTTATCAGGTGCAATTTAGCCATAATGGTAAATACCTCGCCTCGGCTAGCAACGATCGCACTATCAAAATCTGGTCAGTTGCAGATGGTCAACTCTTACATACTTTGTCTGGCCATAGTGATGGCGTTTACGGTGTCACCTTTAGCCCCGATGATAAAACCTTAGCTACGGCCAGCGCCGACAATCAAGTGTGGCTATGGGATTGGTCAGCAAATAGAGTAATACTGATTCTCAAAGGCCATCGCGATCGAATCAACAGTGTTGCCTTTGACCCCCAGGGACAATATCTCGCCTCGGCCAGTAATGATGGCACGGTGAAGCTATGGAATCGCCGGGATGGCAGCCTAGTTAATAATCTGCTGGGTCATAGCGATCGAGTGTATCAGGTGCAGTTTAGTCCTGATGGTCAACAGTTGGGTTCTAGTAGTGCCGATGGAACTGTGCGCCTGTGGCAAGTCTATACCAGTAAAAATAATAGTAACCATACCCCGCTCAGTCATCTTGTCCCTGTGAACAGTGCTGTTTTTAGTCCTAATAGCCAGTTGATCGCCTCCGCCAGCACCGATACAACCATCCAAATTCGCAATTTAGCTGCTCCAGAAGTCAACACCATTAAGGGTGGCAACAAACGCATTAATACGGTGCGTTTTAGTCCCAACAATCAATTATTAGCTTTTGGTGGCTCCGATAAAACTGTACAGCTTTGGCAACTACAACCACAGCAGAAACTGGCTGAATTTGTGAATACCGATCGAGTTAACGGCGTAAACTTTAGCCCAGATGGTCAATTATTAGCTGCGGCTACCGATGGCAAAATCGTGCTGTGGGATGTGGCCACCACCAAAGAGCTAGATTCTTTTGTGGGTAGTGATGAAGTAGTAAACCATGTAGTATTTAGTCCCAACGGTAAAACCTTAGCATCGGCTAATCGCAGTGGCAGCATTAAATTATGGGATGTGGCTACTCGCCAAGAGCTGAAAAAGCTTGAACATCACGAGCGGCGCGTTAACTATTTGGCTTTTAGTCCCAGTGGTAAAACCCTGGCATCGGCTAGTAATGATGGCACAATTATGCTGTGGAATATGCGCGACCCTCAGCCTTTTAAAACGCTGTTTGGACATCGCAATACCGTAGTCGGCGTAGCTTTTAGTCCTGATGGGCGGCTGATTGCTTCGGCTAGTACCGATAGTACAATTAAGCTATGGAAAGCCGATGGCACACTCATTACTACTTTGACTGAGCATCAGGGCGGGGTGTTGAGCGTTGGTTTTAGTCCTGATGGTCAAACTTTGATTTCGGGCAGCGTGGATGGCAAAGTATTATTGTGGTCGCTAAATTTAGATCAGTTGCTCGATCGAGGCTGTGAATGGCTGCGCTACTATTTAATAAATCATCCTAAATCTGACCTAGATATTTGCCCGCAAATTTCGCGTCCGGCCAATTCTTTTAGCCTCAGTCCTTATAGCCCGCGCTAAACATGTTTCACCAATACCGCATTACCGATCGCCATGAGCTACGCCTGTTGGAAATTGCCGATGCCGAGGAGCTTTTTGCCGTCACCGATGCCAATCGCGCATATCTGCGTCAGTGGTTGCCTTGGGTAGATGGTGCTCGATCGGTAGCTGACAGCAGAAGCTACATTGATTCTACTCTGCAACAGTTTGCCGAAAACTCTGGTTTTGTGGCGGCCATTTGCTATGACCAAAAAATTGTGGGGACGATCGGCTTTAACGAAATCAACTGGCACAGCCGCATTGGTTATATTGGCTATTGGTTAGCAGAGAGCCATCGCGGGCAAGGAATTGCGACGGCTTCTTGTCGATCGATTATTGAATGCGGCTTCCAAATTTTAGATCTAAACCGGATGGTGATTGCTTGTGGGGTAGAGAATAAGCGTAGTCAAGCAATTCCCCAAAGGTTGGGTTTCATTCATGAAGGCACAGCTCGGCAAGCAGAGTGGCTTTATGATCACTTTGTCGATCATCAAATTTATGCTCTACTGCGTTCTGATATTGTCATAAATAGCTAACCAGTTTGCCAATCATTGTTCTTAAAAATTAATTAAATCAACAATATGCAATGGACTAACTTTTATACATCTTCTATTGGTCGCAAAGTTGTGATGGCCAGCACTGGCGTATTTTTAATGGCCTTTTTGGCGGTTCATCTTGGTCTTAATCTCACTATTTTTGCTGCCGATAGCTTGGGAAATCGAGGAGCTTTATTCAATCAAATTGCTAACGAATTCCATCATAGCTGGGGACTCCATTTACTAGAAATATTGCTGTTTAGCAGCTTTGCTGTACATATCGCCCAGGGATTAACGTTGACTTGGCAAAACAAATCTAAGCGCAATGTGGCCTATCAGGTAAAACCACATTTTTCTCTTGACCCAGCCCGATCGATGGGTATTTTGGGAGTCATGATCTCAGCTTTTTTATTACTGCACCTCTATCAATTTTGGCTACCCCATTTACTGGGCAAGGCTTCAGACGATTTATATGGATTAGTACAAAAGACCATGAACCAACCATGGGTTGTGGCCATTTATGTTGCTGGTTGTGTAGCCGTTGCCGCTCATTTATGGCATGGCTGGCGCAGCGCCGCTATTACTTTTGGTGCTAGCGATCGATATCAGCGGCTGCTGTCAGTCCTTGGCATTAGCTTGACATTCGCAGTACCATTAGGTTTAGCTGCTATTCCGGTAATCCTTTTTACCAGCTCTCATGCTCAACTCTAAAATTCCCGCAGTACCTTTGGCTGAGCAGTGGCACACCTATCAAGAAACCACTCGCCTCATTAGCCCTGCCAACAAACGCCGGTTAGAAATCATTGTGATTGGCACCGGGTTGGCCGGAGCCTCGGCGGCTGCGACGCTGGCCGAACAGGGTTATCAAATCAAAGCCTTTTGTTTTCAAGATTCACCTCGGCGTGCCCACAGCATTGCAGCTCAAGGTGGTATCAATGCGGCTAAGAACTATCAAAATGATGGTGATTCGATCCAGCGGCTATTTTTTGACACTATTAAGGGCGGTGACTATCGATCGCGAGAGGCCAATGTCTATCGACTAGCCACCATCAGCAGCAAAATTATTGATCACTGTGTCGCCCAAGGAGTACCTTTTGCGCGGGAATATGGAGGGATGCTCAGCAATCGGTCTTTTGGTGGCACCCAGGTTCAGCGCACTTTCTATGCGGCGGGTCAAACTGGCCAACAGCTCTTACTAGGTGCCTATCAAGCTCTAGAAAGGCAGGTAGCTTTGGGCAAAATTACGATGTATCCGCGCCATGAAATGCTAGAAATCGTGCAAGTTGACGGGGAAGCGCGGGGAATTATTGCTCGTAATTTGGTCACTGGTGAGTTAGAACGACATGCAGCTCATGCGGTGCTGCTTTGTTCTGGCGGTTACAGCAATGTTTTTTATCTCTCTACCAATGCCATGGGTAGTAATGTCAGCGCCACTTGGAAAGCCCATAAACAAGGGGCCTTGTTTGCCAATCCTTGCTTTACCCAAATTCACCCTACCTGCATTCCAGTTGCGGGTGAATATCAATCTAAGCTCACCTTAATGTCCGAGAGTCTGCGCAACGATGGTCGGGTTTGGGTGCCGAAAGCTTTGGGTGATTCTCGACCAGCCAACGGCATCCCAGAAGCTGAAAGAGACTACTTTTTAGAAAGACGTTATCCGGCTTACGGTAATCTTGTGCCTCGCGATATTGCCTCCCGTGCTGTAAAAGAAGTCTGTGATGCTGGTTATGGGGTCGGTAGCTCTCAACGCGCAGTGTATTTAGATTACGCTGATGCTTTACAGAAACATGGCCGGGAAGTTTTAGCCAATAAATATGGCAACTTGTTTGCGATGTACACCCAAATTACCGGGGAAGATCCTTACACCGTACCGATGCGGATTTATCCGGCAGTGCATTACACCATGGGCGGCTTGTGGGTGGACTACGAATTAATGACTACTATTCCTGGCTTGTATTGTTTAGGCGAAGCTAACTTTAGTGAACATGGAGCAAATCGCCTGGGCGCTTCGGCATTAATGCAGGGGTTGGCCGATGGCTATTTTGTGATTCCGGCAACTATTAGTAACTATTTAAGTAAACATATTGGTAGCTCTCAGGCCATAATTGATCACCCGGCATTTGCGCAAGCCGAAACTGTAGTTAAAGATCGGCTCGATCAACTGATTCAAATCCCCGGCAGTCAAACAGTAACTAGTTTCCATCAGCGGCTAGGAAAAATCATGTGGGCGCACTGTGGCATTGTTCGCAATGCGGATGGGTTGAAAACTGCAATTCAGCAACTTCAAGATTTACAAGCGGAGTTCTGGCAAGATGTGAAAATTCCGGGCACTGTGCAATCATTAAATCCAGAGTTGGATAATGCTCAACGGGTAGCAGACTTTTTGGAGCTAGGTGAATTGATGTGTGTGGATGCTCTCCACCGCCAAGAGAGTTGCGGTTGTCATTTTCGCACTGAGTTTCAAACCGATCAGGGCGAGGCTCAACGCCGTGATGCTGAATATGCCCATGTGGCAGCCTGGGAATATCAACAAGATCATCAATGGCAATGTCACCCCGAAGCATTAACTTTCGAGCTAGCAAAATTCAGCCAGCGTTCTTATAAGTAATTATCGTAGGGGTAATTTTGCAATACGGAATAACTACTGCTATTGATTGACGATCACAAGATCTTGCTCGGTTGGATGGTTGGGATCGCTAAAAGGTCTGTAATGATCTTGGTTTTGTTAAACCCATGAATTTACAAACTTGACAAAAGTGTAAAATTGAGTGTAAAGTTGAACTTATTGGGAATACTTTATGAGTAATCAAAACAGTGATATCTAAGATGAGTCTCGCGCCTGTATTTTATACTTTGGCTCAAGTACAATTCAATCCGATCACCAAAATGTCAGACTATGTTGCCCCTTTGCAGGAACATTTACGTCGTAATGGATTTCCTGATTTTCGGACTGATAGTCAGATCGAGTTTGCAATTCGTCGGTTAGACGAATCACATCCAGACGTGCAACAACAACAGCACATTCGGTGGAGTTTTACTAATTCAGATCGTACTGAAGGATATCAACTGTCTGGAAGCACGCTGGTTTTTCATACTACCATCTATGATACTTTTCAAGATTTTCTGGAGAAGGCCATGTTAGGTTTGAAATTAGTGCACGAAAATGTTGAACTTGCTTATACAGAACGCATTGGACTTCGTTATTTAGATGCCATTGTGCCAATGGACGGCGATGCACTACAACAATATTTGAATTCTTCTCTGCTTGGTTTATCTAATAGTATAGATGGTCAATTAGGTCATAGTTTTACGGAGACGGTTAAGTTTATTGGAGACGGTACTTTAGTAAGTAGAGCCGTTATCACTGACAACGTTTTATCTTTGTCACCAGATTTATTTCCTTTACAACTCGAATTGGCACCTAGATTTCAAAAAATAAAAAGTCTTCATGCTGTTCTCGATACTGATTATTTTATTGCTCAGCGTAATACTCTTGACCTAGCTGAAATCAAGAATAGAATGTTAGTCGCACATGATGTTGTCACCAATGCTTTTGATAGTTCAGTGACTGAATACTCTAAGAAAAAGTGGGCTTAAGACTATGACAACAATAACAAGACCTTATTCCTTGAATGCTAATGCTCCCAAAATTGTAAATACTGGCGCTCCTCATGCATTAGTTAGATCAATTACTCCATTGATGGTTATGGTGGCTGGGACTGGTGGCCTGATGACTGTAGATAGTGCTATAAAGATGTCGGAATACTGTTGTGTGAACAGTTCACTTATTCACATTGAAGGTTCTCGATCTACAAACAAAAAGATCGATACTCGATCGACTGCTGAACATATCACTAATATTCGAGATGCACTTGCTATAAATATGTCAGATTTAGCTGCGGTGTTTGCAGTAACTCGGCCTACAGTGTATGCTTGGCTAGAAGGACAGCAGGAACCAAAGCCAGAAGCTATGAAGCGTATTCAGCAATTGTCTAGTATTGCTGATGAATTTGGTCAGGCTAATATTAAACGTTTGGACAAACTACTACAGCGACCAATTTTGGATGGGCGTTCTTTGCTAGATATCCTGAAGGCAAATGAAGACCCTCTAGCCGTTTTACCTCTAATTAGGGAAATCAGCGAGAAAGAAGTTAAGACCCGTAGCGATTCGAAGGGTTCGGGTAAGCACCGTCGATCGCTTGATGATGTGCTGGGTGATTTTTCTGTTGCGATTGACTTGCAGGGTTAGGTAAAAAAATGCCTTGGTCTCGAAACACTTCATGGCGACAAGGAAGTATCTTATCTCAAAAAGACTTTCTGGAAGCGGGCTTGCCTGATTCATGTCCTTATAATTTAGCTATAGCGATATCGCATGATTGCGATATCGCTAATGACAACATGGATGCCGAGCCATTTGTGGAGTTTGTTTATGCTCAGAGGATGGAGAAAAAAGATGGCAACTGTACCAATGGGAAGAATCCTCGAATTTTGCACTTGAATTACAAATGGCAGCAAGATAGTATTTTTCTGGAATTGCGGGCTTTGAATAAGTTCACTGTACCAAAAAACAATTTAGAAAATATTCAACCAGATGGAATATATGAGCTGACTGGCTCTCGGCAAGTTTTACAAAGCTGGTTGTCTGCGCGATATCGCCGCCATGCTTTACCAAATAGTTTAGTCGATCGACTGCGTGAGGTTTTTAGCCATATCGAAAAAGAGGGAAAGAAAAAATCTGATGGGGTCTTATCTTTCCAGCTTTCTTACCAACCAATGGAAGAGCTACCGCCTGAAGAAGCCTATGAACTGTGGCTGAGTATTGTTTATGTTATCGATCAGGCTGAATATGAATCAATGGCCGAGAAGATGGCGGAAGGATTAAAAGCCGAATTCTCAGCGTTACTGGAAAAAACCAAGGCTTTCGGATCGGTAGATTTACGAAAATGTGAAGCCGTTTCAGAAATGGAATTCACAGTTCGCGATATACGCGATACTGTAGAGTACCATCTCGAACACTTAAGCTATAGAAGTGAGCCACCTGGACCAATCATTTGAGCAACTATATGAAACTAACCTTGAGAATTTGGCGACAGTCTGCGGTTCAAGCTAAGGATCAGAGAGTGGGTAAGTTTGTAACTTATTCATTAAATGATTTGTCACCAGACATGTCTTTTTTGGAGATGATCGATCATCTCAATCAAAGCTTAATTCTTGCTGGCGAAGAACCAGTGGCTTTTGATCATGACTGTCGGGAGGGTATTTGTGGCTCTTGTGCGATGTATATCAATGGTCGCCCCCACGGCGCAGATCAGGGTAGTACGACCTGTCAGCTCTATCTGCGCTCTTATAGAAATGGCGATACGATCACGATCGAACCCTGGAGGTCGAATGCTTTTCCGGTAATTAAAGATCTAATGGTCGATCGATCGGCGTTCGATCGAATTATTCAGGCCGGTGGCTATGTTTCGGTAAATACGGGCAACGCAGTGGATGCCAATTCGATGCCGATCGCCAAGCAGCAAGCAGATGCAGCTTTTGCGGCAGCAATGTGTATTGGCTGTGGAGCCTGTGTGGCTGCCTGTAAAAATAGTTCGGCGATGTTGTTTGTGGCAGCCAAAGTCTCCCATTTGGCTCTGCTCCCCCAAGGTCAACCAGAACGCCAGCAGCGGGCGGTTAAGATGGTGATGCAAATGGACAAAGAGGGCTTTGGTAGTTGTAGTAACACTGCTAGCTGTGCGGCGGTGTGCCCCAAAGAAATTTCTTTGAGTACTATCTCACAGCTTAATCATGAATACTTACAGGGTTTTAAATAGTTATCTTTGTTAGCCTAACGCTGTTGCTGGGATGAGCTAAACCGCCAGAAACTCCTGCACCACATCTTTACTGAGTTCATCAGTAGAACCAGAAGCCACTATGCCGCCTTTTTGCATCGCATAGTACCAATCGGCCTGCCGCACAAAATGTAAATGCTGCTCCACCAGCAGCACCGAAATTCCTGTCTCCCGCACAATCTTTTTCACTGCCGCTTCAATTTCTAAAATAATTGAAGGTTGGATGCCCTCGGTAGGTTCATCTAACACCAACAAGCGAGGATTTCCCATCAGGGCGCGGGCGATCGATAGCTGTTGTTGTTGTCCCCCACTCAAATCTCCCCCCATCCGCCCCAGCATTTGCTGCAACACCGGAAATAAATCAAATATTTCTGCTGGAATTCGATCGCCCTTCTTGCGACCCCCAGCCCGCGCCTCCATGCCCAATAACAAATTCTCCTCCACCGTCAGCCGAGCAATGATCTCCCGCCCTTGGGGCACATAGGCAATCCCAGACTTTACTCGTCGATCGGTCGGCATTTTACTCAGAGCACCACCCTCAAAATAAATTTCGCCACTACGCTGAGGCAATAAGCCCATAATAGTTTTGAGCAATGTAGTTTTACCTACTCCATTGCGACCAATCAGACAAACCATTTTGCCCGGAGAAACATTCAAATCTACGTCCCGCAGAATATGGCTTTCACCATAGTATACATTCAGATCTTTAATGCTCAGCATTGGCTCTGGGGCATCGGAAGTTTGGTGCTTAACGAAATATGCTGTGGACATTAATGTTGTTCCTCGCTACCTAAATAAACGGCAATTACCTGGGGATCTTTTTGCACTTCGGCCATGGAGCCTTCGCAGAGCACATGGCCTTCGTGCAGTACTGTAACCCGATTTTCTGGCTGAGAGCCAAGGCCAGCCGAAAGCTGTCGCACAAATTCCATATCGTGCTCAATTACAATAATGGAGTGATCGGCAGACAAATTTAATAGTAGTTGGCCGACCTCTGCGGTTTCCTCATCGGTCAAGCCTGCTACTGGCTCATCGACCAATAATAATTCTGGTGACTGCGCCACCAACATACCAATTTCTAACCGCTGTTTTTCCCCATGGGAAAGCAGCTCTGCCAAAATATCAGCCTTGGGTTCTAGTCCCACTACACCCAATAGATCTGCGACCTGTCGCTGATTTGTCGGTGATTTTTTGCCCAGCAAAGTACCAAACAGACTTTTGTGTGGATTTCCTGCTAGCTCAATATTTTGGCGCACCGTCAGCTTTTGGTAGATGCGTGGAGTCTGAAACTTACGCCCAATACCCAGGCGACTAATTTGGTCTTCTGAAAAATTGCGCAAACTGCGATCTTTAAACTGTACATAGCCCTTGGTGGGCTTGACCTTGCCGGTAATCACATCCAAAAAAGTAGTTTTCCCAGCTCCATTTGGCCCAATAACTACTCGTAACTCACCTCGGTCAAGGCTAAAATTTAGATCGTTTAGGGCTTTAAAGCCGTCAAAGCTAACCGTCAGCTCTTGAATATTTAAAATTCTTTCCATAACTACTTGCCCGAATTATGTAACTTTTCAGTCTGTGTTTTTTCGCGGTGCAGATTCTCATCCAGATCAATTTGTGGATAAGTCGCTGACTTCCTGCTGCTCCTTTGCTCCCATTCCCGCCAAGTCCGCCCTGCCCAACCCACCAGACCGTCAGGTACAGCAGCTACTACGATTAAGAACATGCCACCCTGAAAAAATAACCAGAATGCCGGGAACTGTTCACTCAAAACGCTTTTACCAAAATTTACCAGCAAAGCTCCAATAATTGCTCCTACCAATGTGCCACGGCCACCCACTGCCACCCAAATAATCATTTCGATCGAAAACGAAACATCCATAGCATTGGGAGTAATAATTCCAGACTGTGCCGTGAACAGCGCACCGGCAATACCGGCTAAGGCTGCCGAAACAGCTAAAACAAATACCTTAAAACCGGTGGGGTCGTACCCTGAAAACCGCACCCGAGGTTCATCGTCACGAATGGCTATCAACAACCGCCCAAAGCGGCCACCGGTCAACCAGCGACAAATGCCATAAGCACCCACCAAGCCAAATAAGCTCAGTAAATAAAACAGCCATTGCACTTCGATCGAACTCACTACTTTGCCAAAAAACATGGCGCTGTCGGTCTTCAGTCCATTAGTGCCATTAATCCATTTTTGCTGACTATTAAACAAGTTATAAAAAACAATTAATGCCGCCTGAGTTAAAATCGAAAAATACACGCCCCGAATGCGATTGCGAAACACAAAGTAACCGACGATCGCGGCTACCAGAGACGGAATCAAAATCACCGCTATTAAGGTAAAAGGCAAAGAAGAAAAAGGCTGCCAGAACCACGGTAGCTCTGTGACTCCATTTAAACTAAAAAACTCGGGCAGTTTCCCGGCTGGTAGCTGCAACAGCAAAAACATCGCCAAAGCGTAGCCCCCCAAAGCAAAGAAAATTCCATGCCCCAAGCTGAGCATTCCGGTGTAACCCCAGATTAAATCAATGCCTAAAGCGGCAATGCCCAGAGCCATAAAACGCCCCAGTAACCCCACCCGAAATCCTTGGCCGATCGCGTACAGCAACTGGGGAATAGCGGTGGCCAAGAGTAGCACTACCCCCCCGATCATAATTACTTCTCGCCAGACGGGCTGGCGCAATATTCTAGTTAACATTTTTTACTCCTGGCGCTATATATTTTTGGCGATTTGAAAGATTAACAAATTGATTCAGCTACTGGATATATTCTAGTTTTCTACAGTACGGCCTTTTTGAGGGAACAATCCGGCTGGACGAGCTTGGAGAAAAACAAAAATCGCCGAAAACACCATCACTTTTGCCATGCTGGAATTTGAGAAAAAGGTGAAGAAACCAGCTAGCGGCGGTGCCCAGCTCAACAGTGGAGCGAAACTATCGGAGCCAATCAGGTAACTGGTAATACCCAACACCAACGCTGCCACGATCGATCCCACCAATTTACCGACACCGCCAACCACTACAACCATAAAAGTATCAATAATATAGTTAGTGCCAGTGTTTGGCCCCACGGAACCCAATAGACTCACTGCGACTCCGGCAATTCCGGCCAAACCAGAACCTAAAGCAAAAGTGAGGGCATCTACTCGCTCAGTGGGAATCCCCAAACAGGAACTCATTTCTCGATTTTGAGTGACCGCCCGAATGCGTAGTCCCCACATAGATTTATTTAAGAACCAATAGACTCCTGTTACACAGCAAATAGTAAGAGCAATAATAAAAATTCTGGTAGCAGGCAACTGATCATTTCCGATCGGCAGTCCGCCCAGCAACCAAGAGGGCGCGGTGACATCGACGTTTTGCGCCCCAAACCAGGGTTGAGTAATTGCCAACTTAAAAATATCACCCAAAACATTACAGATCACCAATGCGGCCAGCCCCGCAATCATCGTGAGCAGCAGCTTTTTTCCGTCAAATTTAGCTGATTTGTCGATCGAGAGAAGCTGATTTCCACCAAAGTAAAGAGCAGCAAAAATCCCGATACCAATCATAAATTGCCAGCTCACGCTGCGCACAAACTGCTGCAAAATGAGGCTTACCCCCCAAGTAGCCAACAAGGTTTCTAGTGGCCGACCATAGAGATGTCTAACTACAGTGAGTTCCAACAAAAAGCCCAGCAATCCGGCTACCAAAAAGGCTAAAATCAGCGCGGGAAAAATGTATAGATCGGCAAAGAAGGTGCCTTTGCAAACATTTTGCACCAAAAAAGTGGTGTAGGCTCCCATCATCATTAGCTCACCGTGAGCCATATTGATCACGCCCATCAAACCAAAGACGATCGCTAGCCCCAAAGCGGCTATCAGCAATACTGAGCCAACACTAATGCCACCAAACAAGCTGGTAATTAAACCTGATAACAAGATCTCTGTCTCCCTAGCGGAAATTAAATATGAATTGAAGATTAGGCGAGGGTGCTATGGCACCCTCATTGTCTGCTGCTGGAATTGATTCCGGCCAGCCCTGTGCTTGAGGCCGGGTTCAGTGACCAGTCTAGGCTTTTTTGTATTTACCGCCCTTGGCCGGATCGCTCCAGTCACAAGCAAAGCCCTTGGTTTCGGCTACGTATTGGTTCCAGGGCACTGGCTCTACAGCAGCAGGCGTGGAGTTGACAATCTCAAATAGACCGTCTTCGCGCACTTTACCAATGCGGACTATTTTAGAAATGTGGTGATTGGCATTCATCACTACTTTACCGTTAGGAGCCTCAAAAGATTGACCGATCGCTGCTGCCCGTACTTTTTCTAGATCCTCATAGGTCTGAGCTTTTTCTACCGCCTGTTTCCAGAGATAAACCATGGTATAGGCCGCTTCCATGGGGTCGTTAACTACTCTCTTTTCGCCAAACTTAGCTTTAAAAGCAGCCGCAAATTTTTTGCTGGCCGGAGTATCTACCGTTTGGAAGTAGTTCCAGGCCGCAAAGTGACCTTTGAGATACTGGGTGCCGATCGCCTGCACTTCTTCTTCGGCAATGCTCACCGACATCGAAGGATATTTATCTGGTCCCATACCGGCACCTTGCAACTGTTTGAAGAAAGCTACGTTGGTATCACCATTCAGGGAATTATAAATAATGCCGCCTTGGGGGAGGGCTTTTTTGATTTTGGCAATTACTGAGCTGACTTCGTTGTTGCCTAACGGAATATATTCTTCACCAACTACTTTGCCGCCTTTGGCTGCCAACTGCGCCTTGATAATAGAGTTGGCTGTTTTGGGGAATACGTAGTCCGAACCCACCAAAAAGAAGGGCTTACCGGGATAGGTTTTCAGCAACCATTCTACCGAAGGCTCAATTTGTTGGTTGGGGGCAGCACCGGTATAAAAAACGTTCTGAGAGCATTCTTGACCTTCATACTGCACCGGATACCAAAGCATGTGCTTTTTGGTTTCAAAGGTTTCTAACACGGCCTTGCGACTAGAAGATGTCCAGCAACCAAATACCGTAGCTACTTTGTCTTGATCTATTAGTTTTTTCGCTTTTTCGTTGAAGGTTGGCCAGTCCGATTTACCATCTTCGATGATTGGGATAATTTGTTTGCCCAATACGCCACCGGCCTTATTGATTTCTTCGATCGCGAGC
>JAAFHZ010000150.1 GCA_013297675.1 Synechococcales cyanobacterium bin59.metabat.ball.084
CTGGTAAATCTAAAAAAGCTTCTATGATTGCTAAGTTATTCAAAATTGTCACTACTCCATAAGTTGCTGTACCATAATACTAGCACCACTTGTGCCAATTATCATAGAATGAAATAGCCCTGGGTAAGGATTGAAACGTTCGATCGCTCTGATTAAACCCAAGTAACCAATCTGCTCTAAATCTTGGTAGGTCTCCACGCACTGACGACTAATACGGTGAGCCACTTGTCTTACCAAACCAGCATTCAACAAAACCAATTTATTCCGAACTCTCACATTAGGATTTTCGTGATAAGAAAGCAATAGAGTCATTGATTCAGCAGTCCGCTGGCTAGCAGCATTTTCTGGGATAGTTTCGGTAGCTGGTTCGTTAACGGTCTGGGAAGGTTGAGTAGCCATTTGGTTGGGGGTAGATGTGGTGCGGTGTTTTTTTCGACTCCATCATTCTCTCCAAATCACCATTTTTCAAATACCGTTGATCTACGTGACTTCCCAAATATTTTTTTTTCTAACTCCGTGAAACCACTGAATTTTGGTCTGTTTTACACTCTGGCAGCGGGTTTATCCTGATTTAGTAGTGGGGTAGCTGACTATCGCCCCAAACCAGAAACCAGCCGAAGCCGCTTGAAATTAAGCGTCAGCATTTTTCAAAAAGAAGGCTAGACAATCACTATGACGTTTTCTGGGATAATTCCTAAAATCAGATAGAAACAGCATATTTTTTCAAAATATCGATTCCTACAAACTCCAAAGCCTTTTCGTGGGTAGCCGCCAAATCCACCAAAGGCGCAACCCCATCTTCCATGGCCTCTTGCCACCGCACCGCACACAAACACCACTTATCTCCCGGCTTCAACCCCGGAAACCCATAAGCTGCAATGGGTGTACTCAGATCATTTCCCATGGCCTTCGTATACACCAAAAACTCCGCCGTCATCACTGCACAAACCACATGTCGCCCCCCATCCATTGGCCCCGTGCGACAAAACCCATCGCGATAAAACCCGGTTAGGGGAGCCGTGCAACAGCACTGTAGCTCACCACCTAAAACGTTTTGTTCATTAGCTATCATAAATTTTCAACCTCAATATCACCGTAAACGATCAGCCGATATTTCGTATGGCTGCTGCAATACCATTAATAGTGAGCAAAGCACCATCTAGCAGGTCACTCTATCACGATAGGTCGTTGGCAAGTCATATTTAAGCAGACGACTGAGCAACGAAATCTGCAAACTGGCAATGTGTGAAGTATGATGTGTGTACACTAAGTAAGTACATTATGTATAAAACCTATAGCTTACGCAACACTAAAATCGGCAACAGTAATGGGTTTAGACTTCCAGCGGAATTCTACCGTGACAACCCTCAATTTGCCGATGTCGATGGCTGGATTGAAGTGACCTCTGACACCACAGCAATTATCAAGATCAACCCACCCGATCTGAGGGAAGAAACCGAAGACGGCTTAATGATGCGATTATTTCTAGATTTTGCCCTCACTACCGCACTCAAAAACCAAGAGCTACAGCCGTATACGGCTGAAATGTCAGCAACAGCTAGAGCTTTAATTGATGGTGTGGAGCTAGATGAGTAAATTAACTTGCCATGGATGGGAAATATATTTTCATCCACAGCTTTTTGCTAAACAATATCAAGACCTGTTAACTAAAGTCCAAGATCTGCAAACGAAGTTGCCACCCGATGAATACAAAAAACACTCAATAGTAAAATTGTTCGTAGCTATTTCAATTGGAATTGAGGAAAAAATTCCAATTGATCCTTTTGCTGCTTATTTTGCTTTAAATGGAGCGTTGAGAAAATATCAGCGCATGAAAAAAATGGGATTGCCAGGAAGATATCGATTATTCTTTAAAATATTTGATACTCCAGAAATGAAGGCAATTGTCATTTTATGGCTAGGTTATCCTCGGAAAGAAGGTGATAAAAAAGACTGCTACGAGGTATTTACCAAGATGGTAAATCGCGGTGAATTTCCAGAAACCTTCAATGAACTAATCATTGAAGATGACGAGCCAGCACCAGAGTAAATGATCAGCCGGTATTTCTCATGCCTGCTGCAATACCATTAATAGTGAGCAATGCTCCATCTAGCAGGTCACTCTTCTTATCACGATAGGCCGTTGGAAGCTGAGAGTCGTATTTACGCAGACGACTGAGCAACGAAACCTGCAAAAAGCCCAGGGGCACAATACTGCCATTGCGTAACTGCACCGATCGCTGTAATTCTGGGTTATCATCCAAGAAATTATTATGACCAGCGATCGCCAGCACTAATTTAGCCGTTCGATCGAACTCCGCCTCAATTTCATCAAATAGCGCTATAAACTTTTCTTTGTCTCCGGGCAAAGTTAGCTCCTGCACATAGTGACGAGCAATCTGCATATCTACTTTCGCCAGGGTCATTTCTACCTTAGAAATAGTCATTCTAAAAAAGCGCCAATCTCGATAAAACGATCGCAGTAACCGAAAATTTTCGTCTGGATTTTCTGCAATAAACTCTTCTAAGGCTGCCCCAACTCCATACCAAGCAGGCAGCAAAAAGCGGCTTTGTGTCCAGCTAAACACCCAAGGAATCGCCCTGAGACTAGCTAGATCTTTTTTGCCCTTGCGGCGTGCCGGACGAGAAGAAATTTGGAGCTTACTGATTTCTTCGATCGGTGTCACCTGATGGAAAAAATCAATAAATTCTGGGCGCTCATAAATCAGCTTGCGGTAATAGTAACGAGACTTGGCCGACAGATTTTCGATAATCTGGTTCCATTCCTCAATGCCATCATAGCTACCCGTTAACAGGCTCACCCCGATTGTGGCTGTAACTACTTTTTCTAAGTTATATAGTGCCAACTCTGGCAAAGAATATTTAGAAGCCAAAACCTCCCCCTGCTCAGTGATTTTAATGCGGCCATTCACGCTATTACTAGGCTGGGCACGAATCGCATCATAAGAAGGGCCGCCACCCCGACCCACTGAGCCGCCGCGACCATGGAAAATGCGCAGCTTCACATCGTATTGGTCGGCGATCGCCTGTAAAGACAACTGGGCTTTGTGGATTTCCCAGTTACTGCTCATAAAACCCGAGTCTTTGTTGCTATCCGAATAACCCAGCATTACTTCCTGTAAATCAGGGGTCAACAGCGGCTCTGTGACGGCATAACCACCTGCTAAGGCCGCTCGATACAAGGGTAAACTAAACAGCTCGGTCATTACTCCGGGCGCTTTTTGCAGGTCTTCTACCGTCTCAAATAGCGGCACAATCCGCAGAGTGCTAACGCCAGTTGCCGGATCAAACAATCCAGATTCTTTGGCTAGCAGCATTACTTCCAACACATCGCTAGCCTCATGGCTCATGCTAATGATATAGGTGTGGCAAATATCTAGGCCAAACTCCTGCTGCATCAGGCGCAACACGCGAAAAGTTTCGATCGCCTCCCGCGCTTCTTTGCCCTCTTTGAGTTCTTTTTCTCTGGTCTCTTTGGCTTCTTTAGTTTCCTTAACTTCTGTATTTTCCTTAGTTTCTTTACCAAACGGTATCTCACCCGGAATTAGTGGCCGTCTGGTTTGTAGCTCTGTAGCCAACCAGCGAATTTTTTCGTCTTCGCTCATTTCCAAATAAGGCTTAGGCAGTATTTGCAAATAATCAGTAATTTTAGCGATCGTATTGGCATGGACAGTACTTTCTTGGCGAATATCTAAATGGGTGAGATTAAAACCAAAGACTTCTACCTGACAAATTAAGTTCTCGATCGCCTCTACCAATAAACCATTGGCTTCTAAGCTCCGTCGAATGATTTGTAACTCCGCCAAAAACTCCGAGCTATGATTGTAGTAAGTGTGAACGGCTTCTGTCTCGCGAACATCAGATTGTAAAACCTCTCGTTCTGCTACCTTCTCATTATGAATAATAGTATTTTTCAACCGCTCGGCAATATAAGAGAGCTTCATTCGATAAGGTTCCCGAATATACCGATGCGAAATACTGCTGTATAGCTTGGGTAGATAAGTAGCATCGCGCCCCAGAGTATTGAGCAACTCGGGCGAAACCTGGCTGCGATTTGCCGATAAGCTCAGCAAATTGTTGACCTCTTTGATCGCTGTTTGATATTTGCCTAACACCATTCCTCGCTGATAGCAGGCGGTGCGCCAGGTGACATGAGAAGTTACGGAGGGGTTGCCATCTCGATCGGAGCCAACCCAAGAACCAAACCGACAAAAATCATAGGCAGGCGGAGCGACCTGGGGAAAAGCCTGTTTTAAAAAATATTGCAACCGCTGAAAAAGCTGTGGTGCAGCGTCGAACAACACTTCATCAAAGTAATGAAGAGTGTAATCAACTTCATCTAACACCGAGGGTTTGAATTGGTGAATTTCATCAGTAAACCACCACAGCCGAATCTCTTCCCGCAAAGCCTCGGTCAACCGGATTACCTCCCAGGCATCACTGTTGATCAGTTCGCTAGGATCATTGGTTTGTCGATCGAGATTTTCTAACAGTCCTGCAATCCGCCGCTGCTTGTTGCGAATGGTGTGACGCACAATCTCAGTCGGGTGAGCAGTAAATACTAAGTTAATATCTAGATCTGCCAGCAAGTTTTCGATCATATTGGGCGGCACATTGACTTGCTTGAGATGTGCAAACAATGCCTGAAAAGTGTCAGGGTCAGGGCTTAAGGCACTCAAAGAGCGTTCTAACTGGTTGACCTTTTGACCATTCCGCAAAAAAGACTGGCGATCTTTTTGCTCACAGTGCTGCTCCACAATGTTGATAAGCTGAAAATACAGGGCAAAGGCTCGCACGGCTTTTACCGCATCTTCTAGCTTTAGCTCGGCGATGATCGTGTGAATACTGCATTCAGTGGCCTGTCCTTCGGGAGAAGAAAGATCGCGCAACTGCTCCAATAGCCCGATAAGCTGTGAACCGCAGGCTTCAGCCAAAACCGATTTCCACAGATCTTCAACGAACTGAATGTATTGCTGCAAGGAGGTGTGAGGAGAAGTTGTCGCCATTGATTCGATCGGGAACGGTTGAAGTTGCTGACCCATGATAATTGCCTCTAGCGAGAAGCTGGAGAGCTAGATTGTTGGAATGATTCTAGGTGTGATGGCTCTGGAAAAGGTAGTAGGGGCAATCGATCGCCCCGAAAAATTTCTTCACTGTTATTTGCCAGGATTTGAACTTGCTGCAATACAGCTTGCAAGCCCACGATCGCCGCTAAGGTGGGCACAGTGGCAATGCTGACCAGCAGTTTTACTGGGGCTGGGCTGATTGGTTGATCAGCTTTACTAGCGTGGTGGGAGTCATCTAAAAACAATGGATAGACCTCAATTTAGTGAACTAGATCTGGGCAGTCATTTAGGACGTTAACAGTACAGCACCCTTGACCCATCGGAATCACCATGATGAGGACGGTCGCTGGTAATATTTATGATGAAGTACTGACAGTTTCTACGATCCCGCAGGACTGAATGCCAGGACTCATCATACAGTATCGGTGCGGTGTTGAATAGTTCAGGTTTGTAGGTAATGGCTTTACAGCCCTAGTCTTGAATCATGATCCGGGTGTGATGATCTTGGGTAAGAATAAAGATGAAGTCTGTTAAAACAGTAAGTTTTGAGGTGAGAGTTGAGCGATTTTATTGAACCTGAGCCGACGGAACTAGTCGAGAATTTAGTTGACCCAGATGAGCAGCTCCGCAGAGAGTTGTCTGATGCTCTGGGCAAAGTTTTGCGGCCTGCGGGAGTGCGGTTTAAATTTTCAATTCAAACCGTAGATAAACTTGCCGAGGTGGAACCAGATCAAGTCAAACCGTGGAGTATTCCTTTAACCAAGCGCCTGTGGGTGCGCTGTGAATCACACCGGAGCCTAGATTATTCTCTCCTAGCCGATGATTTGGCGCACCAGCTTCGATCGCTAGATCTCCCGGACTTTACTGATGCCGTGTTTCGCTGCGTTGCAACAGGCATGACAGATCCAGACTGGCGGCTACGGGTAGACCTGACTCCACCGTTGGTATTGCTTCATCACTGGGCAGCCTGGGGTGATATTCAGGCCATTACTCGCCTGATCAATGCGGTGCTGTGGCGTAATGGTTTACAGGTTTCTGGCATCTTAAAAAACTGGCGACTGCATTTGTTTTGCTGTGTGCGGGGCAACACTGTGCAGTTTCCTAATAAGCAACAGGCGATCGACTGCGTTGTACCCTTACTCAACCAGCTTTCTCCCCAAGGTATTCAAGGAGCCACTATCTACGGCGTACAGGCTATGTCTGATGGCTTACCCAAAGAAGATGAATCGCCTTTTTGGACTCATTGGTTAGATTTACCGGGTGCTAATGATGTGCGCTACACCATGCCGCCCCTGGTCTTGGCACAGCAGGGCGATGAGCAGGCGCTGAGATTTATTTTGCAAAGGCTACTGAATCCTGACATCGATCGAACTTTCGTCAACGGTGGAATCGGGATTTCGTTACTGAAGCGCAAGGGTCTGCTGCACATTATGAGCGAAGCCCCGGCCTGTCCTCTAGAAAGCCAAATTGTAGACCCCATCTCTAAAGTACTTAGTCAGATTGCCCTGCCAGATATTTTGGGGGTCAGAATTCACGGGCGCATCTCTGGCCAACAGGCTACCCAGTGGAATCATGGCATTGATTTTAAGGTAGAACTTCCCCAATTACCTAGCACTACTACTGGTCTACCAATTCAGTCCACTATTCCCAACTGGCAAGAATGGTTGTTCAACAAGGGCTGGCTCCGACCGGCAACTAGTCCACCAAATGCACTTTCTCGCCAAGTGCTATGGTCTTGGTTAGGAGCCGGGTTGGTATTAATGATGGGTTTAGATATCGGTGGGTGTTTGCTGTCTCGCCAAGTCAAAGTACCAGGCGCTGCTACCGCCCGCGCGTCTTCTCTCGCTAATCAGCCGCTGAGCTATGGCAATACTTTGTTTGACGAAAAAGTAGCGGCTTATCAGGAACTCTGCGCCACCAAAGGTGCTCCAGATGTATTGATTGTCGGTAGCTCTAGAGCGATGCGCGGCATCGATCCAGAGGTTTTAGAGCAAGAGCTGGGCAGCCGAGGCTTTGCCAACGCACGAGTCTATAATTTTGGCATTAATGGTGCTACTGCTCGGGTGGTAGATTTATTGGTACGACGACTGTTGCAGCCTAATCAACTACCCAAGCTAGTGATTTGGGCTGATGGTGCCCGAGCATTTAATGAGGGTCGATCGGATCGAACTTATGCCACCATCGCCGATTCTCGTGGGTTCCAACAGTTACCGGGCAGTGAGGGGGCGGCGATCGCCAAGTCTCAGCCGTTTATTATTAATGGCTATGCGGCAGTGGATAGTTTTTTGAATAAAATTTTGTCTAAGGCTTCCTTGGCCTATGGTCAGCGCGATCGGCTACACCAAGCATTGCAGTCTTTACCACCACATTTGTTAGGAGCGCGATCGGCGGCAGAATTAGTTGAGGTAGAGACCATCAATCGATCGGGATTTTTGTCATTAGGAGCAGAGTTTGAGCCGAGTACTTACTATCAAAAATATCTGAAAGTCTCGGGTGATAGTGATAACGACTATGCCAGTTTCAATCTTGTCGGCACCCAAGATGCCGCTACTCGCCAAACGGTGGAGTTTTTACAGCGCCAGCAGATTCCTTTGATATTTGTCAATGTGCCTTTGTCCGATCGATATTTAGATAACACCCGCCAAAAATATGAGCTGGCGTTTAAGCAGTACATGCAAAATTTTGCTAGTGCTGGCAAGTTGCAGTTTGTCGATTTGGTGGGGCTATGGATGCAAGATTACAGCTTATACTCCGACCCTAGCCACTTAAACCGTAGTGGTGCACAACAGGTTTCGACTTATTTAGCCCGCACGGCTTCGATCAATTGGCAAGTAATTACAAAGGTTGCTCCCGAACAACCCAGCAGATAATCTTTATTTGCTGGGTCACAAATTAAGTATGGTAACTATATATCAAGAAAACTAACTACCAAAAATAATTGGGATTGAACATCCAAGAACCTTGGCTCCAGAGGCAGTAAGCAAACCTAATGCCTCTTGAAATAATGTTGGCTGTAGACTCACAAATTACCTTAGTTACTAGATGAAGTTGGACTAGGACTGATTTTTCTCAAAAGAATATTTTATATCGAACCCCACTGAAAGGGCTAAAGTTACAGTCTAACGTTCCTGTTCAACCGCTACTAGAGGATCTTTGGGATCGTCAACTTGGTCTTAGTCGGCGTGCAACAGGTTTGTTAGACTGCCGCCTATTACTGTTGATCGACCTAATACCAAGCTTTACGCTTATGGTGCAACACATCAAAAGATGAGAAGGTGGGGGTATTACGCCCCACAGAGACGGTTTAAGGCTCCAGCCGATCTAGCCAAGCAAGTGCATCAGCTAAGGTTTGCCACTGGAAGATTTCCGTGGCGATCGCGTTCAATTGTGTCTCGTCTAGACCAGCCATCCGAGTCAGAATAGCTTCTCTTTCTGGCTGATCGCCAAATTTGGCTCGCACCTGTAAGCCAATGGTTTGAAGTTTTCCCTGCTGCGCGCCTAGCCTCAGTCCGCGCTCTTCGCCACGACGCTCCGCCGCAGGAATTTCCACGTCAAACAAGGTATCTATTTGTTCTAGGGTTCTCATGATGGCTTTTTCCTCCGTAGTGAGTTCTTGGGGATCACGACTTTGTAGATAGGTAGCGTACTGGGCACATACTCTCAGTATATCGTTTCTTTCACGGCGACTACCAGAGAGTTGCTCAATAGCACCGAACGCCTGCTTGCAACTTTGGCTAGAGCTGAGCATTTTCAGCCACAGGGTCTCGGAGCCAGCGGGCAGTTCTTCCAGAACCACAATGCCCATCATAGCGGCTGGAGGTAGACGATAAACCCCTTTGCCGAGTTCCGGGTCGGGTTGGGCAGCCCATTGGCGTAGTGTAGGCTGGCTGCAATTCACTGTGAGAACCCAAGTAAAGGGTTTTTCGCGTTTTAGGGCTTCTCTGTATGCGGAGCCGCTTTTTAGGGTCTGCTTTAGCTCGTTTGATCGCTCTTGCCAGTATAGGTTTCGGCGGGTTTGGCAACGATCGAGATGATCAAGGCTCAGGTATCCGCTGTAGTGCTCGACGATGATCGTGGGATGCACGGCCATGAGTTTATCGAACCAGCCGAGGTCTTCGGTTTGCCATGCGGGGCTTTGGGCATCGGCGACAAAAAGCAGGTCGATCGCTAGGTCTTCGTCACGACGGACGGGGATGTTCTCGCGGACGTTGCCTTTGGTTTTGTAAAGTGCTTTGACATAGAGTTTGGCAAAGCGATCGTGTCTGTATTGACTCACGGGAGTT
>JAAFHZ010000151.1 GCA_013297675.1 Synechococcales cyanobacterium bin59.metabat.ball.084
TCTCAGAAATAGCCATGGTGCCACTCAGGGAGTGCAACAAGCCAACCTTAATTCCGTCACCCGTAGCTGCCGCAGGTGATGCGCCAGAGGGGGCTGGACTGCCAGATGCACTGGGAGCAGTTGCACTGGGGGCATTGGGAGTACAGGCTTTGAGTAATACACTGCCTGCTGCGGTAGAACCAAGAATTAATATTTCACGCCGACGAAACTTACGAGCCATGAGCAGAACCCACTCCATGTATTTTTTTATTTGCACAAGGCAACCACCGTGGTCACTATCTAGTGGTAAAACTAAGCAGTTCAGCGGCTGGATGTCTTGAATGATGTCCGCGATTCTACTCAAATGAATTGGGCAATAATGTATACCAGGATACATTGTAATATTAATACTTAATCAAATGTTATTATTGCGACAGAAGTGCTTGGCGATTTATGAATGTTAGGACTTCTACTAATCCTTCACCAATTTTCAAGTTAGTAAAAACATAGGGTTTACCAAGGCGCATTTTTTGAGTGTCACGATCCATTACAGCCAAGTCTGCACCTACGTATTCTGCTAAATCGATCTTATTAATTACTAATAAATCTGACTTAGTAATACCGGGACCACCCTTGCGAGGAATTTTATCGCCGCCAGCTACATCAATCACGTAAATAGTGGCATCAACTAACTCGGGGCTAAATGTGGCCGCCAAATTATCGCCGCCACTTTCCACAAAAATCAAATCTAAATCAGGAAACTGCTGCTCTAGCTCTTCGATCGCGGCAATATTCATCGAAGCATCTTCCCGAATCGCGGTGTGGGGGCAGCCGCCAGTTTCTACGCCTCGAATGCGCTCCTGAGATAATGCCTGGGCGCGGACTAAAAACTGGGCATCTTCTTGAGTATAGATATCGTTAGTGACTACGGCTAGCTGATAGCGATCGCGTAAATTTTTGCACAGCGCCTCCACTAAAGCCGTTTTGCCAGAACCAACCGGACCAGCCACACCAATTCTAAAAGGAGAAGTCATAAATTAACTGCGAAATAAGCGACTGTATTGAGTTTCATGAGTCATGCTAGCAATTGCTAAGCCCCAACTACAACTAAAAAGCTGATCATCGGGCAAGGTTAAAGATCGATCGGCGCTAGCAGTAATCGGTTCAGCTAGTTGCAGCATTAATTTTTGGCCAGCAGTTTGTCCCAATGGAATCAGTTTAACGCCAGCGCTCACTAAGTTGCTTGTCCAACTATGTAAATATCCCAGAACAGCATTATATTCATCGATTTCTGCTAAGCCAGCCGCCAAAGCAAAGATGATCGCCATATTCCAGTTCTCGGTCATATCCCAGCCAGACCAGTCACTGTTGGAGCGAGGATAAAGATCTTGCAAGAGCTTTAACAGCGATCGACCCATTTGCCAATTTTGCTGCTGTAGTTCGGCAGTCTCGCGAGTGGCTGAGAGCCAGTGATTCCAGTAAATTACCTGTGGTTGATCTCCTTGGCTCCAAGCTCGATGGGCGCGAATTAAAATGGCGGCTTCAACGCCGATCGAGCCGGTAGCCAAAGATGCGGTCAGCCAAGTTTGCAGATCGGCAGCAGACTTGATCAGACCTTGATCGACCAAAGTTTCTAGCCCCTCAGAATAACTATAGGCTCCTACCGGGAGAGCGGGGCTGGTAAGTTGGAGGAGCATGAGTAGAGCTGTAGCATCCATCAGTGGTGATGAGCAGATTCATAGGCTCCGGCTTGGGGTTGAAAAGGTCGATCGACCTCCTCCACCGTCAAACCCCGCTGAAGCAACATATCTCGCAATACCGCATCAGGCAGCAGGTATAGATGCTCGTCAGTAATTTCTAGCGGCACGTGTCGATTACCCAAGTGATAGGCGGCTTGCAGCAAATCTAGAGAATGTTCAGCGCTGACCACCATCACCTGCTCTGGCTTGGCCAGAATCTCGACTACTAACGATTCATCGGCGGCTTGGATTCGATCGCCTTGGCGGAGGTTGGTACCGCGCTTGAGCTGTAAATAAACTTCTTGTCCGCCATCGGTAATAAAGGGCTGGCGAGACTTACTGCGTTCTTCGGCGGTGAGCGACAGTCGATCGGTCGCCGCTAGCGGGCTGTGATGATGGAGTTGGGTGGTGAGCAGCACTGGCATAGTCAGCAATGATCCTAGAAACTTCCTGGTATCATACCGCTGACTAGAGCCTATTTTTTGTTTGCATAGGCGGTAATGAATCGATCGTCTAATAATTTGCTGATATTTACATCGGTTTTAATTAGCTTGTTATCAAACAGAAACTTCTTGGTTTCCAAAGCAGATTTTGAGAGAAAAGTAATATCGTTGCCATCTTTGAAAGCTTCTAAATTTTCAGCGATAGTAAAAATTTTAGTACCATCTTTGTAGTTTTGATATTCAATCAGCGGTACCCCCGCTCTTTTGGCCATAATCTGATCGGCCTCTTTGAAATTTTCACCGCTATTCATAAAGGTTAGGGTGGCAAACCAGCTATTGACCATTGCTTGCACCTGTTTGGGATGGGCATCTACAAATTTGCGATTGAAAACCAAGTGATCAGAAATTGAGCCAGGAAAGTTTTTAGAACTAAATAGCTCAATACTGCCAGGGCGCTTGAGTGCTTTAGTCGTAAAAGGGGCGAAAACCGAGACAGCATCTAGCTGACCAGCCACAAAAGCATCAGCGGCCTTACTGGTTTCCATTGGAATAAACTGGATATCTTTAATCGACATCTTGGCTTTTTCCAAAGCTTGTACCAGCATAAAATGATCTACGGTGCCTTCTTCGGCGGCTACTTTTTTGCCCTTTAGATCGATGATTGATTTAATTTGACTAGAGACAATAATTTTGTCGTTGCCAGTAGAGTTATCGTTAGTGAGTACCACTACTAAATCTGCACCACCATCGATCGCGCTAATAGTATCAGCTAAGGTCTGACAGTTGGCATCTATTTTGCCTGTAGCTAAAGCTTTGATCGATTCGGCATAGTTATCAAACCATTGTAAATCGACTTTGATATTGTTGTTTTGGAAGATACTTTTATCTTGAGCTACCTGCCAAGGAAACCAGCCAGGCCAAGCGCTGAAACCCAGTTTGGCGCTGCCGATTAGCTGGGCTGCGGCCTGTGGTTCACTATTCGGATCTTTTTTGCATCCGGCTGTGACTGACAAACTCAGTGCAAACAACAAAGACGAAGAAATCATCGAACGTCTTTTCATATCAAATACATCCCCGAGTTGAAATAATCATTGATCTTCCAGGATTTCCATTCCACAGTAACTGTGATGAAATCCTTCTAATCAATAATTCCCAAAATATTAGCGTCGATCGATACTCTGCAAAATTCTGGACAGACACTTACGGCGCTAGCCGATCGATCACCCACTCTCCATTTTCTTGTAACTGGTAGCGCAGTCGATCGTGCAACCGACTTGGCCGCCCCTGCCAAAACTCTATCTCGGTAGGCACCACCCGAAAGCCTCCCCAATGATCTGGACGGGGAATTTCCCGCCCCTGATACTCTGTCTCCAAAGCCTTCATGCGGGTTTCTAGTACTTCTCGACTAGTAATTACTTCACTCTGAGTCGAAGCCCAAGCTCCTAACCGACTACCCAAAGGCCGACTCTGAAAATAAGTATCTGCTTCTTGCTCGGTGGCCTTCTCGACTCGACCAACCACCCGCACCTGACGCTCCAAGTCTCCCCACAAAAACACCAAAGCAGCATGAGGGTTGGCCGCTAACTCTTGGCCTTTTTGACTGCGGTAGTTGGTATAAAAGACAAAGCCTCGGGTATCAAAGCCTTTTAGCAACACAATCCGGGCATTTGGTTTGCCCTCGGAGGTCACAGTGGCCAGGGTCATAGCATTGGGTTCTAGCAAATCTGCGGCTAATGCCTGGTTAAACCACAGCTCAAACTGTTTAAAGGGGCTGGAATCTCCTTGCTCTAAGCCAGCTTGAGTGTAATTTATCCGTAAATCGGCTATTGATTGAATAGTCATAGTCTTAAAGTGATCTGGGGTTGACTTCAGATCTTATGAAACTGTTGCCGCTCATGCAACCAAAAGTATCAGATTATTGTCCGATTGACTGAGCAAGACATGACTTAGCCCAGTCATCAGACCCCCCGCAGCAAAAACTACAAACCGGGCGGCAGAAGAACGCGATCGATCGCATGAATCACGCCATTTTTCGCATTGACATCGGCCTTTACAACGTTGGACTTGTTGATTCTGACGTTGCCATGCCGTAATCGGACTGTAACAGAATTACCTTCCACTGTTGCCAAGCGCCCAAAGCGCAGATCCTTTGCCATCAGATCGCCCGAAACGACGTGATAAGTCAGTACCTTGCGCAGCAAATTGCGATTTTCTGGCTTCAGAAGCTTATTTAGGGTTCCTTTGGGCAGGGCTGCGAAAGCCTTATTAGTCGGTGCAAAGACCGTGAATGGCCCCTCACCAGAGAGTGTTTCAGCGAGTCCTGCTGCTTGCACAGCTTTCACTAGCGTCGAAAAAGAAGCATTGCTGGCTGCAATCTCAACGATCGTTTCGGTTGGAGTGGGTTTCTGTGCCACGGTCATGACTGCTATTTTCGCACCCATTTTGGAATAATCATTGGCTTCTGCTGCTGTGCCGACGATAACAGATAGCAAAACTGTTATGCCGAAAGTCCGAACGGCTGTAGATAAAGAATTGAGTTTCATGGTAATAGATTTTCCGAAAAAGTAGTTAAGCTAAAAGTGGATATTGTTAGACAGAAGCGCTAGATCAACGCAAGCCAATGTAGACAAAGCCTCTTTTTAGCTCTTGTATAGGTATACGAAGTGAAATGGCGATCGGATGAATCTTTTTTCCGAAATTGCTCAACCTAGTGGCAGGAAATAAATTCAAGCTACTACTTAAAAAACGTCGCACCTGTTTTGTCTTCGCGTAGCCTTTTATCAAGTTCTGGTCGTTGCCCCACTTCGAGCGTTACGTAAGTCATCTGAGCGGGATTAGACAGAGCCGGACACATCCCCATCTGCTTCGCTGAGGCTTTTACCATGTCTCGTTCTGCCTGCTTTTGTTCGAGTGTCATCACGGCTGCAAGGAAAGCACTAGATTCGCGGGTCATTTTGGTATTTTCTCGGATTTGTTCTGGCGAAAATATCAAGTTAATTTGTTGACCGAATATGGCATATTTGGCATATTTTTGGTTCAGTTCAGCCACTCGTGTACGCGCTCCTTTTGGGTGGCGGTTGGCATTAAAAGCCGCCCAATACATGTCTTTGGCAATTTTGGCAGGGATGGCGACAGGTTTGCCATTTACTTTTTTGGCAACGTATCCGACAGGTGCGTCAAGTGCCACAGAAAAGGTGCTGCTTTTTGCCCAGATGTCTTTCTGCCGTTTGATTCGAGCTGGAGTTCCATCGAGTTTACCAAGTGCTGCCTCTTGCTGCTTCTGGAGCTTTCCTGGCGGTAGAGTATACATGTAGTCAGGGTTAGCGAAATAAGCATCCGTACAAACCGAACCAGGCTTTCCGGCGGGGATTGCTTGTGCTTGTGCCGTCTGCACTATAGTCGTTCCCTGGATTGTTGAAAGGATGCTAATGAGACCGATGGCATAGCCTTTCATTCCGAGAATCGAGCCAATAGTTTTAGATAAAAAAGTAGGTGGCATAGCTGTAGAAATCTTCAAAAGGATTGGGTAAGTTGAGAGCGGAATCTGATGCTTAATTAGTCTACGAAGCGAGATAGATATCAGATGAATCTTTGTCAGGAAGAATGCCTAATATGGAAGCGGGGAGATAAGTCGATCAATAGGAGTATCGGATAGACCGCAAGCGCGTATTCTTGCTGACAAAGCTAGGTTCGTCTTATATATTTTCTGCTGCTCGGGTGTAAGAATAGCCATCGTCTGAGCTTCAAAATCACGACTAATCCGTTTACCTTGGGCGACCACTTCTGGACTATAGATTGTTGACTTTGCAACGGAAAATATTGCATATTTGCCATACTTTTGAGTCAGCAGCTCTACTTGCTTAGGAGTAGATAAATTTACATATGGAGTCTTGAGAGTCACATCACTAATTTCATGTGCTTTCTTATCACCGATTCCTGGTTTAAACTCAATCGTAAGACCCGATCCAGGAATGACTGTTTCTTTACCTTGATCGACTACAACTTTGAATCTTTCCTGGATCTTAGCCTCAATTTTCCGATAGGCTAACTTTTGCGCTGGAGAGAACGTGATTCCGCCGAACTCCTGGTAGAAGACACCTTCAGGCAAAGGCGTACAAACCCCATTCTTATCCTTGGCTAGTACGTTTTGAGCTTGAACGGGCTGTTGGAGGGTTGTTGCAACCATGACAGATAGCAAGGTCATCAGACCAGCGGCACGAAATGATTTAGACAAGGAAGTGAGTTGCATAGTAATAAAAAATATTGGTTCTTGTATAGGTATACGAAGCGAGATTGCGATCGGATGAATCTTTTTTAGCACATAGTAAAACCAGCCGTAGAACTTGAATTTCAGGGCTGAATGGTCGATTTCCACGACATATTTAGGTATCTATCGAGAAATTGGCTTAGATCGAACTTTTCATTACTAATGGCCCTGCTGAGGTTACTGGATCGCTCGGCGCATCCAGCGTAACAAGCAACTTTGCGGGTTTTTTAGTACAGGCGGCATTTGGAGCCACCCATTTAGCTACACCCGCGTTATCTTGGCGAAACTGTCCACAATACATTGGCGCGGTGGTGGGGGTAGCAACAGCCCAGAGCCGATAGATCTGATTGTTTGCTAACGTGGGTAAGTCGTGGGCTACGAGGGTAACGTTGACACTGCCCGCATTAGCCAAGATCCGCGCTGTGGAAATGCGACCGTTGTTCGGGCTGGTAATCCCAATCAATGGGTACATCTGAGTGGTAGGTTGACTGAGCAATGCGATCGTACCTTGATTAGCTTGTAGTTCATTCCGAACACGCTCTAACTCGGTCTTTGTAGCTTGGAGCTGCTTTTGCAGAGCTGCCGCCTGCTGAAATTGCTGACTAAGCTGAATTTGATTCCAACCAAGAACTGCTATGGCTGCGGCGGCGATGCCTGTAGGCATCCACTGTTTCCAACTCCAACGGCGGCGGTGCGGTGCAGAAATCGGCACAACGTTGGCATGGAGAGCTGCTGGACTGTTATCTGCGATCGAATGATTCGCCGCACTGATAATTTTATCTTTTAGGCGTTTAGATGGTTCCAGTAGCGGCAGATCGTATGGGAGCGAAGAAAATGCCTCTGCAAATGCCCCAACTTCTTCTTGCAAATCTGGCGTTTCAGCCAATACCTCATCCAGACAAATTGCCTCATCAGGACTTAAATCGCCAAGGATATAGCCTGCGATTAAATCTGTCTGGTTGGGTTCTTCGATAGGACGAGTCATGGCGATCGGTGTGTACAGATGATTAAATGAGGTGGTCGAGTGCAATTCGCAGTTTCTTGAGTGCCTGACGAGCGCGTGATTTAACTGTACCCAGGGGAACACCGTCTCGCTCGGCAATCTCTGACTGGCTCAGTTCTTCATAATAAGCCGTTTCTAAAATCTGTCTGTCGGCGGGCGAAAGTTGTTGGAGCGCTTCACGAACTAAATGAGAACGTTCTTGCACTGTAACAAACTCTAGCGGGGGATTATAAGTTGATACGCAATCTGCTACGGTTTGGATTCGCAGTAACTTTTGTTGACTAGATTTACGCGATCGCACTCGATCAATAGAACGCGATCGAGCCAGAGTAATCAGAAAACTGCTGAGCGATCCTCTTTTTGGCTGATATATTTCGCTGCGCTGCCACAGGCGAAGAAACGTTTCTTGAGTCACATCTTCGGCTTCTTCGATGTTGTTTAGAATCTTTACTGCCGTACTGTAGACGAGTCTGCCGTAGCGACCATACAGCACGTCCAGAGCTTTGACCTGCTGTGCCTGAATCGCCAAGAAGATCTCTAAGTCCGTCGATTTTTCGTCAACGGCAGGGGGCGCAGGCATCGGATCCATAGATTTGAGTCAATTTGAGTAGCAAGGATTAGACAGCAAAGACCGGGCGAATAGACTTCCAGCGCCTAAAACTTTGCTAACCAATTCAGAATAGCCGGATTCACCACTTCTGGATACTCATCGTGAGGACAATGGCCACCGCCAGGGATAGTAAACAGCTCTACTGACTTACCCTGGTCTTTTAGCTTACGGAAAGTTTCGATGCCTTTCACCGGAGTCCAAGGATCTTTGTCGCCCCAAATTACTAGCAGCGGACAGGTGATCGACTTCAATAAATCTCTCGGCTCAGTGCCCGGTGCCGCGCTAATGACTGCTGCGAACACTTTTTGTGCTCCCGGATCACAAGAAGGCTGATACAGCAGCTCTACCAAATCATCGGTAATGGCCTCTTTGCGGAAATAGACCTGGCTAAGGCTCTTGCGGATATTGCGCTTGCTGCGAATTCGATCGAAGATCAATGGTCCAAAAGCTGGCGATCGCACAATATTCATAAAAATGGTCATAATCTGCCGAACAAACCAGTTCAGATCGGTAGGGCGATGGGTCAAGCCCCCAGCACAGTTAATCAACACGGCACCAGCACAGAGATCGGGGCGATTAGCTAAGGTGGTAAGGGTAATCAGACCACCGATCGAGTTACCAATCAAAAAGGCTGGCTCTTGAATATGAGCATCCGAAAAATCGGCGATCATCTGCGCCCACAGCTCCATGCCGTATTCGATCGGCGCTTTGGTAGAAGCCCCAAACCCCAGCAAATCCAAGGCATAGACCCGATAGCCCCCGGCAACAATTTCGTCAATATTCTTGCGCCAGTGGCCGATCGAAGCGCCAAAGCCGTGAATCAGTAACACTGGCTGCCCAGCGCCTTTGACCGTATAAACAATGTCGTAGCCGCGCCATTTCCAGGTTTGTCGATCGATTTGGTCAATGGCAGTGAGGGTTTCAAGGATAGCTGGCATTTTTGTAAAATTTTGTAAAGGAGTTTTTCTGCATTTTAGCGCGGAAGACTCTGGTAAAGGGAGGGAATGACGGAATTATTGAGTGGAGAAGCGATTCAGCTTAAACAGCAGGAGCCTCACACCTACCCGCTTCGGGAGGTGTTGAGAGGAATGCGTGCGAGTTGAGGATTCTAGCGCCTACAAGATACAGAGGCACAGCCAGTAAGCGATAGGCGCTGGATGACGAACCGAGCAAACCTATTGGCTACGCAGGCTTATCTTGCTCTTCGATGTATTTACGTAGTGTCGTTACAGTCACCCCACCGCAAGATGCTACGAAATACGAACCATTCCATAGCACATCTTTTTTATATATTGCGTCAAGCT
>JAAFHZ010000152.1 GCA_013297675.1 Synechococcales cyanobacterium bin59.metabat.ball.084
GTAAACTAGAAAAAAGATTTGTGATCTCTACTCGGAAATTAAAAGGCAATACCATTACCTGGTGGGGGCGTAGGCGTTGGGCTATCGAAGGATTTTTCAAAACTAGTAAATATCGATTTGGGCTGGATCTCAAAAAATTAGATTTGAGAACTATATAGATCGACTCCCCAACACCTACGACAAGACATTACCAGCAATAAATCAGCCGTCTGGGTCATTGTAAAAGTACTCCGATACCAATATGGTTCACTCAAGAACGTAATGAAAACCAAGAAAATCAATAAAGGGTTTTCCTTGAGTGGAGTCGATAGCGTAGCGTCGCCCTTCGGCGATAGGGAGCACCATTGGAAATCAATGAATCTATCAGGTTGGGATTCGACTCCGCTCACCCAACCCATTTGGCGAATTTTCTGATAGCTTAAGAAAACCGTATTGCGATCAATAGTCTTCATTCATCGTCAGTAGCTGCAACCTCATTGGAGTTGTTGGGTTTTATTTAGTTGATTTTGGAGTATTTGTTCGAGTTTGATGATGTGAATGTTTTGGTCGGACAACCTTGATAGCTTTGGCTATCTCCCCGTAAGCACCAAATTATCCCGGTGAACCACGGTTTCTTCGCTGATGTAGCCCAGAATCTGTTCGATTTGATGGGACTGTTGGCCACCAATTTTCTGTAACTCAGAGCTACTGTAATTCACCAGCCCGATCGCCACCTCCAAACCAACCCTGTTACAAAGCTGCACCACCTCCGACTCACTAAAATCGCCCGCTACCTGAGTAATTCCCGCAGGCAATAAAGACTTACCCTGATGGACGATCGCCCTCACCGCTCCATCATCTAACCAAATTTGACCAGTAGGCACCGTGCCATGCGCCAGCCAGCGCTTGCGGGCATTTTCAATCTTCGGCTGGGGCAAAAAGATCGTGCCGATCGACTCACCGGCCAAAATCTTAGCCATGTTTTGCGGACGATTGCCGTTGGTAATTACCGTGGTCACACCGGCACTAGTGGCAATCTTAGCCGCCGCAATTTTAGTCACCATGCCCCCCGTACCCCACTGAGAACCAGCATTGCCCGTATCTACCTCTAGATCTTGTAGGGATGCGACCACTTCGATCGGCTGAGCATCGGGACAAGAACGGGGATCGGCAGAATATAGCCGGTCTACATCGGTTAATAAAAACAGCCACTTGGCCTCCACCAAACTGGCCACTCTGGCTGACAGCGTATCATTGTCCCCAAATTTCAGCTCATCCACCGCTACCGTATCATTTTCGTTAATAATCGGCACCGCCCCCAAATTTACCAGCTCTTGCAGAGTATTAAAAATATTTTTATAGCTCTGGCGATTATCCAAATCGCCCCGAGTTAGCAGCACCTGTGCCACCACCAAACCATATTGGCCAAAAAAATCATCATAGATACCCATAATGCGTCCTTGCCCCACCGCTGCCGCTGCTTGCTTGAGTGCAATCTGACTGGGGCGAGTGGTCATGCCTAAGCGAGCACAGCCCACGCCCACGGCACCCGAGGAAACCAAAATAGTGCCATAGCCCTGTTTTCTTAAATCCACGATCGATTCCACCAAAGCAGCGATCGCCCCCAGAGCAATTTGACCATCGGGGCGAGTGAGACTAGAAGTACCAACTTTAATTACAACGAGAGGCGGCATGACAGATCGGGATGTGGGGCGAGGCTATATTAACGCGGATGGAGTATTAGGCTCATCCAAATTAAGATTAGGTTAAGCAATGCTAAGAGATATAAAGAGAACAGAGTCAAAATACTGCAATCTGACACATGACTTGAAACACTTGATCCCCAAAACAGAGCGCCAGTCCGAAAGGGGCTGGCGCTCTGGGTTTTAGAATTGCTTCTATTATGTTTAAGACCTTTATAAAGCCGGTCTCATTTGAATATGAATTAATATTCGCAGATGATCCCCGACACTCTCGGTTTCTTAACAATTTATTTATATTTCTGTTAATAATGTTTAGTGAAGTAATGTAACGAGCTAGGGTAGATCGGTGGCAAGCAAAGACACGCCGCTGAGTTTAGCCAATCCAAACTCGATCTGCCGCAGCAGATGAAAGCTGGAAGTAGAAGCCGTGGCACTGATTGGCTGCGCCAAAATAGTCAGCAAACCTAAACGATTACCACCCAACACGTCTGTAAAGACTCGATCGCCAACCATGGCTACTTGGCTATAGGGCAAGCCCATATCGTCTACCGCCACTCTTAGCTTGCGCACCGAGGGCTTGGCTGCCGACATAATATAGGGCAAATCTAAACTGTGGGCGATCGCCGCAATTCTTTGCTTTTGGGGATTGTTGGTCACTAGCCAAATTTGACATTCTTGGCGTATTTCAGCTAACCAAGTCACCAACTGTTCTGAAACTTCGGTGGTTTTTACTGGGACAATCGTGTCATCGATATCTAGCACTAAGCCTTTTAAGCCATAATGGCGAATCAAAGCCGGTGTGAGGCAGAAAACATTTCCACCTAACACCACATCGGGCTGTAATAACTTCATGTTGGTGGGTTCACGGCTTTTTTAACGCCAGCCCGAATCTCGCGGGTAGCTTTTTCATGTTCGGCATTGGTGCGACTAAAAACGTGGGTACCATCATACTTAGCCACAAAAAACAGCATCTCGGTAGTATCTGGGTTCAGTACTGCTTTGAGGCTGCCGAGCCCAGGACTGGCGATCGGTCCGGGTGGAATGCCGGGAGTGGTATAGGTGTTATAGGGATGAGGTTTGCGCACTTCCGAGAAAAACAGCGGACGAGTAGGAGTCTGTTTAATCCCAAAGGCATATTCCACCGTAGGGTCAGATTCTAATTTAATGCCCTTAGATAAACGGTTGATAAACACCCCGGCAATTTGGTTGCGCTCTTTGGGAATCACCGCTTCTTTTTCAACTACGCTACTCAAGCTAACCCATTGCAACAAAGAAAGTTTAGATTTGGCACCTTCGGCTTTGTAAACTGGCAAAGCGTCTTTTTCAAACTGTTTGAGCATCTGGGTCACAACCTTATCAGGAGTGATGCCTTCTTTAGGAATGCTGTAGGTATTGGGAAACAAAAATCCTTCTAAGTCTTTAATGCCTTCTGGCAGCCAAGGAAACTTATCACGGGGGATATTTTGCGCTGCTTTCAAAAATGCATCTTTAGGGAAAAAGCCTTTTTGGGTGAGTTCGGCACTTACTGGTGCATCCGAACAGACTTCAGTTGGTAAGGTGCCATCAGTTGCCTTGACTTTTTTGGTATTGGGTACTTTGACACAGGGAAAGAACTTTTTGGTCAAGAGTTCATTCATCCGCTTGATATTAGAACCTTCTGGGATAGTGAAATTCACTTCAGTAACCCGACCACTCCAAAGCTTAGCGGCAATATCGGGTAAGGGCTTACCAGCAGATAGCTGATAGCTACCCATTTTCGGCCCGCCATTCTGACGAGAGAATACCGAAGTCCATAGCTTCCAGGCCATTTCGGACTTGATGATTTTTTGCTCTACCAGCTTTTTACCTACGGCGTTAGTTGAGGTTCCAGAAGGAACTTCAAATTGCACTTCTGGAGCATCAGCAGCAGCGACAGGAGCAATTTCACCGCTCCACCAACCGTTAAAGCCCAGCAGCCCCAACAAAGCTGCTGCTCCGCCACCGCTGGCAATTTTTGCCCATCCAGGCAGTTTAGAAAAATTCTTCATAAGCTAAAAATATAGGTCAGATGGTTGATTGAAGTTATTGTTGTGCTTCGTCGAGCAACATGTCTTCCAACAATGGGCCGATTTTTTCTGACTCTTCACCAGAAATCAATACCACCATTCCTCGATCGTCTTGTCGGCCAAAGAACAACAGCGGATCTACAGGAGTACAAATGGCGTATTCTTGCTCCTTGTTATAGAAACGCGCCAAGATCTGAAACTCTTCGGGAGACATTTCAGGATCTTCGCTATCTAACTCAATGGTCAAAATATCATCTGGGTCTAAGGGTGGCAGCTCGCCCTCAGCCGTCATGATGTAGCCAGTGTGCTTAAGGGTCAAATTTTGCTCGGCTAAGACCGCGCTAGCATCTGGAAAGACTTTGGCAATATCTGCTTCGTCTTCCAATGCGGTCAATTCAGCATCGCCTTCTTCGCTTTCTTCTTCATCATCATTCCAGGCGAAAATCTCGATCGGGTTATCTACTGGCAATAGCAGCAGGTAAGTCTTGTCCTCTAAGTCCAAATATCTTTCCACATAGCAGCCCAACTTGCGGCCAGTATCATCGGTGATTTCCACTACTTCTGTGGGTTCATTATCTTCTAAATAGGGCGATTCAGCCATGATAAAACTCGATTAACTACAGAATGGATCAACGAAAACTCAGCCGCTGCGGTCGCAATAGCCAGCAACAAGAATACCATATTGCCAATACCGATCTACCATAGAGCTTTAGATTTTGTTAATTTATCGCTCTGTTTTAAGTGCAACCATTCACTCCCCCCTCTGCTGCTGAACGAGCAATCACTGGTTTTGCCGATTTTAAGAGGGGGGGGTGTGAAGATAATTTTTAAGTTAAGTCCAATCTTCTTGGGGGTTGAATTTGCTCTTGACTTGATAAATTCGTTCGTTTTGATGGATCTCACGAGTCTTGGCAAAGAGTTCGGCTTCGGTGAGGTTCCAACGGCGCAAAATTTGATCTAAGGTTTCTTTGATTTCGATCGCCCCCGGAAAGCCTTCGTACCGAATCCGCAGTCTGGCTAGCTCAGCTAAAGCCAAAGGGTCTGCGGCAGAACTCTGAGCAATAAGATTTAAAGCCTCTCGATCGCGTCGTTCTTGGGGGTGTTTTTGGGGTGTGGGTTCTTTGCTCATGTTTTTGAGGTATGAAAAAGCAGGAGGTTAAGCTCCTGCTGTAAGGTTTGGTCTTTGATACAGTCTCAAAGACGATTTTTTGAACTGATTTTTGGCTTGGCCGCTTTAATTACTGGCCACCGCTCCAGTTCACGGAGAATCCATCTAACACCAGTGATGAGTTGTAGATCTGAAGAATAATCAATAAAAATACCAAGAACAAGGCCATGAATATGCCCATAACTGGAGTGGTGCCCCAACCTGGAACTACTTTGCCGTATTCGGAGTTCAATGGTCTGAGAATGTCACCAAGCTTTGTCCGCTGTCCCATAATTCACCAAAAATAGAATGTGATAAAGTGTGCTTTAAGATTTCGCAATATGCAGGAAATTTTAGCATATCTGTTGCGTGGGGGGTAACATGGCTCTATATATTCCGGCTAGTCTGAACCGATAGCTTCGCGACCTGCTCGAATGCATTCGAGTCATTTAGGATAGTTCCTAGCAGGATCAATCATTCTCCTTACTCCGTTTCGGTTTTTATGTCTTACAGTGATTTCACGATCGAAAAAGTCAATCAAGATTTTCATCTGCGAGTGACAGCAACGGCTTTTTTGGGGGAAGTGGCAGCAGTACCGCCCAGTGAATGGTTGCTGGAATCTTTGCGACGCGGCACAGACTTGGCCAGGATTATGGGTACAGAGAAGGCCAAATCGGAGTTGATTATTATGCCGGTGTTGGTGGAAATTCATGAGCTGTTCAGCGATCGCATCAGCCTATTTTCGGGTAAGACTTTTAATTTTGATGCCAGCTTGGGTCTGAATGGGGTTTGCGATTATTTAATTACTCGATCGCCTGATCAAGTCATAATCGAATCCCCTGTGGTAGTAATGGTGGAAGCGAAGCAGGGCGATTTGAACAGTGGATGGGGTCAACCTGCCACTCAAGGCTCTGAGGAAACCTCAGAGCAAAGTATCGCAGTATGCATTGCTGAGATGGTAGCAGCACAGAAGCTCAATGCACTCTCTGAGGAAACTATTTCGGCAGTCTATGGGGTGGTGACGAATGGGACGCTGTGGCAGTTTTTAAGACTTCAGGGCGATCGAGTTGCTATTGAACCTCAAGAGTATCCACTGATGCCGGTGGCTAATATCCTAGGGATTTTAAAAGCAATAATTGGTATTTAGTGAAGAGTTGTGCTTTTCTGATTCAGATTTAGCTGTGCGAAGTAGTAAATATTCAGCTAAGTTATCTAGGATTAATTGCCAGTGACAACTGATAAACATGTCGTTTGTTGATACCAGTTAATTCTGCCAACTGTTTGCTAGCAATCGATCGAGATACTCCATTCTTCAATAGCTGTGATAGCTCAGCGATAATCGATTCATCTGTCCAGGTGATCTCTGACTGCACAATACCAGCCAGAATGACCGTGTATTCGCCTTTGGGTTCACGATGACTATAAAGTTCGATCGCTTCGCCAAGGCTGCCCCGCCAAAACTCTTCATGCATTTTGGTAAGTTCGCGGGCTAATACGATCTGTCGATCGGCACCACAAGCTTCTCCCAAATCTGCCAAGGTTTTGGCGATGCGATGGGGAGATTCGTAAAAAATGGTGGTGCGCACCTCAGCTTTTAATGCCTGTAACTGCGCTTGTCTAACCTCACCTTTGACTGGTAAAAAGCCTTCAAACACAAAGCGGCTAGTATCTAAGCCAGAAGCGCTTAAACCAGTGACCAGAGCGGTAACACCCGGAATCGGGACTACCGTGGCACCGGCTGCGACGCAGGCTGCTACTAGAACATAACCCGGATCAGAAATCCCGGGCATTCCGGCATCAGTTACTAGGGCGATCGATTTACCGCTTTGCAGCTTCTCTAAAATCTCTGGAATTTTTTGCTGCTCGTTGTGTTCATGACAGCTAATTTGAGGAGTCTTGATCTGAAAATAATGCAATAGTTTGCCGGTATGGCGAGTATCTTCAGCCGCAATCAGATCCACTTCTTTCAAGATCCGCAATGCCCGCATGGTGATATCTTCTAGGTTGCCGATCGGGGTGCCGACTAGATAAAGTACACCATTTGTTTGATCTGCAATCTGTTTGGTCTTAGAGGAGTCAGTCAAGGTCATTTACCAAAAAACTATTCAAAATTTCTGGAGGTAAGGGCTAATGATACATTTTTGTTTCTTAGGGATAAAAATCAAGACTAGTTTTCAATTTCTCTGCTAGGCAATCTTGTCTCGGTTTTGTTTTTGGGTGCTGTCGCCAAGCATGAGCGTGGTTTAAATTTGCTTGCCAACTCTGAGCCGATTGCTGGGCTTGATTGAGGTCGATAGTACCATTTTCGTATTGCTGCTGCAAGTCTTTTAGCTGTTTGCGACCTGGGCACAAAAACACTACGGGTAATAATTTGCAAATTTCTGGCCAAATAAATATTTATTTTGGTGAAGTCAAGGTGTTTATTGAAAAAGCCGATCGACAGTAAATTCTAAGCCCGGAAACAATTCATCGGTAAAAACCATGCTGTTGATAAATGTTTGGATGGCACGATCGATCGACAATACTGTGAGACTTTGAAACTTGGGGTCAAGAATCCAGACTTGTTCAGCTCCTGCTTGTAAGTAACTTTCTGCTTTGATAATCAATTTTCCGAGAAATTGGCCTGGTGAGATGATTTCGATGGCTAGCTCTGGAACCACTGGGCAAGCAGTATTCTCACTCCAATTGCGAGGGAGTCGATGGTAAGAAACATAAAGCAAGTCTTGGACTGGGGTGTTTTCATCATCTAGGTCAAAAGCCCATTCGATGCCGATTCGTCCTTGGTCTTGGCACCAATTATCTAAGATGGCAAAAATTTTACCAGTGGCTCGGGAATGAAAATATTTAGGAGAGATCTTGGGGATAGCTTCTCCTTGGAGCAATTCGTAGGTGATGTCGATCGAGGCATCGGCAAGTTGCCAAAATTCGGATTTGGTTAGTTTGGTTGTGACTGGAGACATTTTGGCACCTTGTGCTTGGCTTGTAAGTTTGGGGTGGTCTTATATATTCATCTGATGTTGTCTGCTATCAGTTGGTATTGACCATTTCATAATCGATCGCTCTGTCTCAATATGAAATAGCATTCGATCGAAGTCTGGATCAGCGACATACTTGCCAACAATATCTAACTATGGCCTCAGTGGTTAGTCTATTGTATCCACCGAGATAGAATTACTCTGCGGCTCCTAGTCGTCGCAATTGATCGATCGCATCTTGCAGATCTTGTGTTTGCCCTTGCTCTCGATACAGTCGTGCCGCTTGCCGAAAATCTTGAATGGCTCCCTGCAAATCATTTAGCTTGTTTTTTTTCAGAACGCCGCGATTGTAGTAGGCAAATGAATTTTTCGGGTTGATGGTGATTGCTTGGTTGTAGTCAGACAGCGCTCCCTGCACATCATTTAGTTTTTGATTTTTCAGACTGCCGCGATTGCTGTAGGCATCAGAATTTTTCGGGTTGAGGGCGATCGCCTGGTTGTAGTCAGACAGCGCTCCCTGCACATCATTTAGCTTCTCATATTTCAGACCGCCACGATTGTAGTAGGCATCAGAATATTTCGGGTTGATTTTGATCGCCTGATTGTAGTCAGACAGCGCTCCCTGCACATCATTTAGCTTCTCATATTTCAGACTGCCGCGATTGTTGAAGGCCTCAGAATATTTCGAGTTGAGAGCGATCGCCTGGTTATAGTCAGACAGCGCTCCCTGCACATCATTTAGCTTCTCATATTTCAGATTGCCACGATTGTTGTAGGCAGATGAATATTTCGGGTTGAGGGTGATCGCCTGGTTGTAGTCAGACAGCGCTCCCTGCACATCATTTAGCTTCTGATTTTTCAGATTGGCGCGATTGTAGTATGCCTGAAAAAGTTTCGGGTTGAGGGTGATCGCCTGGTTGTAATCAGACAGCGCTCCCTGCACATCATTTAGCTTGTTTTCTTTCAGGATGCCACGATTGTTGTAGGCATCAGAATATTTCGGGTTGATGGCGATCGCCTGGTTGTAGTCAGACAGCGCTCCCTGCACATCATTTAGCTTGTTTTCTTTCAGAAGGGCACGATTGTAGTAGGCAAATGAATTTTTCGGGTTAAAGGCGATTGACTGGTTGTAGTCAGCTAAAGCCCCACGAAAATCTCCTTTTTCATCCTTGTCATAACCACTAACAAGATAATCACTAGCATTAAGTTGAGTACTAGGTGGCAAAGCAGCAATTTGTTGCTCTGGCCTCACCCCCAAAGCCACCTCCACCGCCCCAAACCGCTCCACCACAATCCCCAAATTCAAACCAGTCTTAGCACCAGCACCGTCATCCTCCCGATCGCCCTGCCCATGAATAGCCACCAACTCCCCCGCCTCA
>JAAFHZ010000153.1 GCA_013297675.1 Synechococcales cyanobacterium bin59.metabat.ball.084
AAAGCTCGATCGATTGCTGCAAGAACTCCAGCGTGGCACCTTCCAGATCAATGGCAAAAGTCCGTTTAAGGAAGAGTTTGTAACCTGTGGTGGAGTAAAGCTCGGAGAAATTGATTTTAAAACTATGGCTAGCAAAATTTGTCCGGGACTCTACTTTGCTGGTGAAATTATTGATGTAGATGGTGTCACGGGCGGCTTTAATTTTCAGAATGCCTGGACCACTGGTTGGTTGGCTGGTAGTTCCATTTAATCAGCAATTCCAAATTCAGATTTTGACAACGGGGTAAGGTGAGCAGGAGAATAGGGAGACTTGAAGCAAACATTAAGCCGTTTCTAACTTTATCTCTTTAAAATGCTATGAATACCCCAAAAAAACCTTTACCAATTCCTCATCAGCAGCTAGTAATTAAGCTATTTCATGGCATTCTTATTGTTAGCCTAGCTTTGATGATTAGCAGTGGCTTAGAAATCTACAATGCTACGCCAGTATTTGGGGGCAAAGAGGGTTGGCGTTTTCCCGACTTTTTAACTCTCGGTGAGTGGCTGGCCGGTGGTCGTGATTGGCACTTTGCCATGATGTGGGTCTATTCATTCAATTTACTAATTTATGGCATTTATATTATTTTGACTAGCCGCTGGAAAAAACGCTTTTTTTCTGGCCGCGATTTGCAAAATCTTAAACCTGCCGCCAAGCCAAAAATCAAGTCTTATGCTTGGCATCGCCTGATTTATACTGTAATCATTCCAATTTTAATTTTGTCGATCGCTAGCGGGCTGGCCATGTACAAACCGGTGCAACTTGCCTGGTTAGCAAACTTGTTTGGGAGCTGGCAAACCTTGCGCACTATTCACTTCATTACAGTGCCGATTTCACTGCTATTTTTAGCAGCTCACGTATTAATGGGCTTAAAAATTGGTGGCATGAGAATGATTCGATCGATGTTTATATAAAGTCTTAAAGTGTTTTTATAAACAGGCTCGGCTGGCGTATTCTTTGCTAAAGCTTCTTGAAATATCTGGCGATCGGTAATAACTCAAAGCCAGCTTTTTCATAAGTGTGACGTGCTGGAGCATGACCAAGATCTCCGCCAGTCTCAACCATCACAAGAGACATCCCAGCTTTTTTCATCCAATTCATAGCGAACTTGGTTAAAGCGCTACCAATGCCACGACCTTGAAAGTCTGGGTCAACAGCGACCATCTGTATTTCACCTATTTTGTCTTCTGGGTGTAAATTCACCGCTATAAATCCGGCAATATAGCCTTCTTTATTAACTTTTGGATGCTCGAAGACTCTGGCAATCCAAACTTTTATATTTACCGCAGTACAAACATCTTCAACAGCTTTTTGCTGGCTAATGCGCCAATGCTCAGGATAAAATGCCCGATATATATCATTGTCCATTGCTTGCTGAACCGAATTAAAAACTGGCTCCCAAGCTCGAAGGGAAAGACGAATAATAGCATCTAAGTGCTCAACTTCGTAAGATTGAATTCGCATAATTAAAAAGACTCCAATTTGTAGACTCAGCCGACCTTATCGCAATCAACTACAAGTTAGGTAGAGAGTTGTGATGTAATGGTTTATTAACAAGCAAACTATCAGGTTTCCAATTATTCTAGATGGCTTTCTATTACCCACCTGGTTAGCTCAGTTCGGTTTTTTAAACCAGTTTTACCTAGTAAGTTAGAAACATGGCTTTCTACAGTACGCTGACTGAGGTTCATTTCTGTAGAAATTTTCTTGTTGCTCAAGCCTTTGGCTGTTAGTAGTAATACTTTAAGTTCGGTAGGAGTAACTTTTACGCCGGGATTTACCTGAATTGGTGTTGTCACCGGAGAAGCTGTTTTAATATGCTGCTGAATTTGGCTAGATTGATTTAAAGTAGATTGCACTTGAGCCAGCAGCTCTTCTGGTTCAAAGGGTTTATTCATATAAACATTGGCTCCAAGATTTAGACCCTTGATGCGATCGAGGCTTTGGCTCAATGCAGATAAAAATAATACCGGAATCCACCCAATATCTTGGCGATCGCGTAGATTCTTTAAAAATTCGTATCCATCAACTTCTGGCATCATTACATCACAAATAACCATATCTGGAATATCTTTTTCTAGTACATCTAGAGCTTGCTGGCCATTATTAACAGCCGTTACCTGATAACCATGAAACTCCAGATAGTCTTTTAGTAAAAACGCTAAACTGAAATCATCATCTACTAAAAGCAGCTTGCTGCCGGTTTGACTAATATAGTCTTGCATAATTGTTGCGCCCCAATTTATTAAAAATCAAAATTCTTTTCACAACACGGCCTAATTAACAACTATTTAGGCTATGGCAAAATACAGGTGTACTTTTCTACCTTGCAATCATTGACGGCGAGGTAATAAGTCAATGTCATTAATAGATTGCATTTTGAGGTAAGGGTAAAAAGCCTTTTTTTCATCATTGGTCAACAGTCTTGCCTTGAGGGAATCTTTGTTTAAAAACATATTTTTCTGATAGCCTTCAGCAACCAAGACTTGATCGCGGAGAGTATCTGTTGCTGAAGCAGCATTATAAAAGTTAAAGCACATTACCAATGAGCGGTAGCCTACTGCCGAAAGCCATGCTTCTATCCATACCCGATCGCCTAGAAACAGTGGAGATTTATAGGTGATAGTAGTGTGAAACAAAGCTGGGATTGAGCCTTGGCTGATTAAGGTACCAAAGGGTAAGCCAATGGCATCTAACATTTTGAGCCAACCAATGTTCATCCAGTTAAGATAAATAGTGTGATGAACTTGGCCAACACAGTCAATTTGATAGGAGTAGATGTCCAAATCAAAGCTTATTGTTTTCATGATACGAGTCAATCGAGGGTGTAAGTCACTGGCAAGTGACAATATATTTAATTTACCACTGCTGCTAGTGAATGTCCTACATTTTTAGATATATGTTTAGGTATATCTTTAGGCGTATATAGCAATTGCAAATTCAAAAACTGGCTATATACTTTGATGCAAAGAATAAAAATCACCAATGCTATTTTCCTCAAACCCCTGCTTACTTAGAATAGAGTCAGATCTTGATTGAGTAAGATATAGTAGCCCGTTTAGCTGAGTCTATGCCTGCTGATATATATCCATGGTTTAGAGCATTTAGATCAGTTTAACTGTTAAGATGAAGCATTGTTTTACGCATTGTTATGATCGGCTCTTTAGCTTGCACTCGCCTAACTATTGGAGTTTTGTGTGGCTTTATCTTTTTCTTAGAGATTATAGCTCCGGCAAACTATGTCTTCGGACATCTATATATTGTGCCTATACTACTTTCTGGTTTTAAGCTAAGTAGGAAGAGTAATTCTCTCACCTGCAGAATAGTTGTGCTTTTAGTTTTCATGGATTTTTTTATTTTAGACCTTGTTCATACTGGTACATTTGCCATCGAAAAAATGCCACCTTACACATTATCAAATAGATTAAATGTAATAATTACTTTGTTGCTGACAAGTTGCCTCATACAACGTAATTTAAAATATGCTGATAGTATCAATCTCCAAAAGACAGAAATTGCTCACCACAAAGCAGAATTATCAGCACAATTGGGTTTAGCTCAAATGCGAGAAGATTTTGTTCATACGTTGACACATGACCTAAAAACTCCAATACTGGGGGCAATTCAGACGATTAAATCTTTTCAGCAAGAACAGTTTGGAGCATTAGATGCTTTGCAACTTAAGGTCTTAAATACCATGATTCAATCACAGCGAAGATCTCTTGAATTAGTGGAAACTCTGCTAGATGTTTACCGTAATGATGCCGAAGGATTAACATTGAATCTTCAACCAGTTAATTTATGGTCGATCGCTGAAGAAGCGGTTGATAGCGTGTTGATTTTAAGTTCAGAACGGGAGATCAAAATAGATTTAAAGTCTTTTCAGCCAGAAGATCAATTGATTGAAATCAACGCCGATTCACTACAATTAATCAGAGTATTTATTAATTTGCTCAGTAATGCCATCTATCACTCTCCTCGCGCTGGGCAGATTGATGTAGTAGTTGATAAAAATGACTCTCAATACATTGTCCAGGTCATAGATAATGGACGGGGCTTGAATCCTGCGGATATCCCGCTGTTATTCGATCGATTCTACCAAGCTCATAGCCAAGCGCGAGGGTCTGGGTTAGGACTTTATTTATCTCGTCAAATTGTTGAAGCTCATGGCGGTAAAATTTGGGCAGAGCCTAGATTACCCCAAGGCACCATGTTTTGTTTTAGTTTGCCATTAGGAACCGTAAGTAATGTCTGATTTATTGAAATTATTGCTCGTAGAAGACGATGAACTATTTCGGCTAGGGCTATCCACCTGCCTTCAGCGAGAGTCCGCTATTGAGTTAGTAACAGAAGCCTCCGATGGCGAAACAGCACTTCAGTTAGTTCAGCAGCAGAGATTTGATGTAGTCATTTTGGATCTGGGTTTGCCGGGACTTGGTGGCATCGAAACTTGTCGGCAGTTGCATTTGTCTTACCCAACTTTACCCGTTTTAATCTTAACTTCTCATCCAGATAAAAATTTAGTTTTAAAACTAATTGAAGTAGGAGCAAAAGGTTACTGTCTAAAAGGTATTGATGCCGAAAGCTTGGTTTTGGCAATTCGATCGATTGCGATGGGAGCAACCTGGTGGGATCACAATGCCAGCAGCCAAATTCAAATAGCCATTAATCAAAGTAAAGAACCAACGGTTTCTACTAATGATTACCAGTTAACAGGTCGAGAGTTAGAGGTTTTGGCTCTAATTGCGACCGGCCTTACTAATCAGCAGATTGCTGAAAAATTGTTTATTACTGCTGGCACCGTGCGAGTTCATGTTCATGCTATTTTGCAAAAGCTCGATGTGACCGATCGCACTCAGGCTGCCATTATTGCTTTACAAAAAAAACTAATTTCTTAGCTTGTGTAATAGTATGGATAATGTTGTGCCATCCAGAGCACCGGTCTATCTCGCTGAAAGGTTTGATGGCAAGCTTTGAGCCAGTGTTACGACTGAATCACAGCGAGTTATTACATCATAGATAAACTAATTTTCAGAGGTTCTGATGAATCCTAATTTAATGAGTCGGCGACAGTTACTACATTTATCTGGTTTGTCGGGGATTGGCCTATTGCTGAATGGTTGTCGCTCTGCTGACTTTGCCGAAGGAGTGGGGAAGGCGATCGATCCACTCAATCAACAAGTAGAAGAACTGTTGCTCAGACCCCAAGCCTTGGCCTTAGAATATCCGCTGAGTTCGATCCAACCACAAGAATTAAGAATTAACTCTTTTGAGGCTACCCCACAAATTGACCAGGCTACTTTTAAGCTGGTGATCGATGGAGCAGTAGAGCAGCCGATGCAGTTAAGTATGAATGATTTACAAAAAATGCCTTTGCAGTCGATGGTGATTCGACATATCTGTGTAGAAGGATGGGCGGCGATCGTCCAGTGGGGCGGAGTAAGGCTGCGAGATTTAATTGCTCTGGCAAAACCTCAGTCTGGGGCGCGATATGTGTACTTTACCTCTGGTGATGGCTACTACAATAGCTGGGATATGCCTTCGGCGCTACACCCGCAAACCCTGTTAGCCTACCAAATGAATGGCCAGCCATTGCCTAAAAATAACGGCGCACCCCTGCGACTAGCTGCCCCTATTAAACTAGGCTACAAGCAAAGTAAGTGGGTAACTAGGGTGACTTTAATAAACCGGTTGCCAAGTAAAAAAGGCTATTGGGAAGACCAGGGCTATGAGTGGTTTGGAGGCTTATAGCTGATGTTTTTTGAGGTTGGCTAAGCGATCGACCCTAGGCACTGGTATGATTTAATTCTGCTGAAAAATATTTCAAACAAACTTATTATGAACGCCATCGATGACAAGAGCATAGTCAAAGAATACTTTAACGGCACCGGCTTCGATCGATGGAAGCGCATTTACGGTGATGGCGAAGTAAACCGAGTACAGCTCGGCATTCGCAATGGCCACCAAAAAACCGTAGATACGCTGCTGGGCTGGCTGAAAGAAGACGGCAACCTGGAGGGTCTGACGGTTTGTGATGCTGGCTGTGGCGTGGGCAGTCTGAGTATTCCTTTGGCCGAGATGGGCGCGGTGGTTAGTGCCAGCGATATTTCTGAAATGATGGTGGGGGAAGGTAAAGAGCGGGCGGCGAAGCTGTTTGGCAACAATAACAACCCCACTTTTACCACTAGTGACTTAGAGAGTCTGAGTGGCAATTTTGATACGGTGATTTGCCTGGATGTGTTGATTCACTATCCCGAAGAAAAAGCTGGAGACATGATTAAGCACTTGGTTTCTATGGCCGATCGAAGATTTATTGTCAGTTTTGCGCCGCACACGGTGTTATATTGTGCGCTGAAAAAAATTGGGGAGTTTTTCCCTGGGCCGAGCAAAGCCACTCGGGCTTATTTGCACCGCGAAGCAGCGGTAGTGAAAACCTTAGAAGAGCTAGGCTTTGAAATCAAGCGCCGGACTCTTTGTAAGGGGAATTTTTACTTTTCTCAAATGCTCGAAGCTGTTAAAAAGGATGTCTAAAATGATTAATTCTACTCTGAAATTTTTGGCTCGGGCTTTTTGGGTGCTGGCGGCTTGCTTGACTTTGTGTGCGGCTCCGGCTGTTGCGGCGATGGACGACGATCGATTCGATGGCAATATTTATGTGCTCTACGCGGGCAATGGTTCGCTAGTGCCGCCCCGCATTAATTTAGCTGATTCTTTCAAAGACAAAAAGCCCGCGATGGTGGTGTTCTATTTAGATGATAGCAAAGACTGCAAACGCTTTGCCGGTATTGTTTCTCAGGCGCAGTCTTTCTATGGGCGGGCAGCAAACTTAATTCCGGTATCGGTAGATAGTTTAAATGCGGGAAAATATAACAAAGATGAACCGGGCTATTATTACAGCGGCAAGGTTCCCCAAACGGTAATTTTTGATGGCAATGGCAAAATTGTTTTTAATGAAAGTGGTAATAGCAGCTTTGAATCGATCGATATTGCTTTTCGCAAAGTTTTTAATCGCCCCGATCGGCCTGCTGGCAAGAAGCTAGAACAACGCAGCTTAAATGAATTCAATAGTGAGTTGATTAATTGAACTTCTTGGTGATATGGGATTTTGATTATTGCTGCTGGGGAGGTAATCGAATGAGCAGCAAATCTAGTTTATTGTTGTTGGAATTTAGGAGCCGAAGAATGGTGGGGCGGTCTGCATCGATCGAGACAGCGAGATTAAGCAATCCGCGTTTTAATTGTTTCATCTCTTCTTCGTGCAGTCTGACGCGCTCCTCGTGTTGTTGAGTGCGTTCTTCGTCACGGAGTCGATCAGTAGCAGCATTGTCAAGCATGGCTTGAATGGCGCGGCCATTTGATTCTGCAATTTGACTATCAAACTGCTCACTATAGGCATCACGCTCGTTATAGAAGCCTATTCTGAACACATAATTCTTCATCCGGGAATCTGTGAAGAATTCACATAGGTGTACCGCTCTTGCGGAGGCACAAAGCAATCTAACGTTCCTGTTCACCCGCTACTAGAAGACTTTTGGGATCGTCAGCTTGGCTTTAGTCGGCGTGCAACAGGTTTGTTAGACTGCCGCCTGTTACTATCAATCGACCTAATACCAAGCTTTACGCTTATGGTGCAACATATCAAGAGACGAGAAGGTGGGGTATTACGCCCCACAGAGACGGTTTAAGGCTCCAGCCGATCTAGCCAAGCAAGTGCATCAGCTAAGGTTTGCCATTGGAAGATTTCCGTGGCGATCTCGTTCAACTGTGTCTCGTCCAGCCCAGCCATCCGAGTCAGAATAGTTCCTATTTCTGGCTGGTCGCCAAATTTTGCTTGAACCAGTAAGCCAATGGTTTGTAGTTTCCCCTGTTGTGCGCCCAACCTCAGTCCACGCTCTTCGCCCAACTTCAGTCCGCGCTCCTCGCCACGACGCTCTGCCGCAGGAATTTCTACGTCAAACAGGGTATCTATTTGTTCTAGGGTTCTCATGATAGCTTTTTCCTCCGTAGTGAGTTCTTGGGGATCACGGCTTTGTAGGTAGGTAGCGTACTGGGCACATACTCTGAGTATATCGTTTCTTTCCCGGCGACTGCCAGATAGTTGCTCGATCTCACTGAACGCCTGCTGGCAGCTTTGGCTGGAGCTGAGCATTTTCAGCCACAGGGTCTCGGAGCCAGCGGGGAGTTCTTCCAGAACTACGATGCCCATCATGGCGGCTGGGGGCAGCCGGTAAACTCCTTCACCGAGTTCGGGATCAGGTTGGGCAGCCCAGCTCCTCAGTGTGTTCTGGCTACAATTCACTGTGAGAACCAATGTAAAGGGTTTTTCGCGTTTTAGGGCTTCTCTGTAGGCAGAGCCGCTTTTTAGGGTCTGCTTTAGCTCATTCGATCGCTCCTGCCAGTATAGGTTTCGGCGGGTTTGGCAACGATCGAGATGGTCAAGGCTCAGGTAGCCGCTGTAATGTTCCACAATGATTGTGGGATGCACAGCCATGAGTTTATCGAACCAGCCGAGGTCTTCGGTTTGCCATGCAGGGCTTTGGGTGTCGGCGACAAAAAGTAGATCGATCGCTAGGTCTTCGTCACGGCGGACGGGGATGTTCTCGCGGACGTTGCCTTTGGTTTTGTAGAGTGCTTTGACATAGAGCTTGGCAAAGCGATCGTGTCTGTATTGACTCACGGGAGTTCGTCCGTTGCTGCTCACCCAACTCTATCAGAATAAGGCCACGACAAGCCAATGTAGCTGTAACTCCCCTTTCCACTATCGATTACCAATCGGTCTAATGATGGGGTGCAAGTCCCCTGTGGGAGAACCTAGACCGATACCAGAATTAGACTAGGGCAACCGCACACATTTCTTAACAAACGCTGTATACTAGGCAATGTCTATGTTTAAAGCACCAAGAACATCTTTGAGATAGTTGTCATCCCAGCCTGCTTTGAGCCTTTTAGTCTTGACCCCC
>JAAFHZ010000154.1 GCA_013297675.1 Synechococcales cyanobacterium bin59.metabat.ball.084
TGCTGTTGCTGCGGTCATCGCCACGCCCGCGATGGCGAACGAATTTAAGTTTGGCGCGCCCGACGCTGTCATGGTTGCAGGCCCGCTACAACCTGAGCCATAGGTAACTGACTGACTAGCTGCATTGAAACGTAAATTTGCAGGCAGGGTCTCCGTGAAACCTATTGCCGATTGGGCTGGATTACCGGTACCGTTACTGAGGGTGTAGATGATTGTTGTTGCGCTACCCTCTGGAAACGTTGCTGCACCAAAGGCCTTGGTCAAACTGGCTTGACGAACATCCAAAGACTGGTTCGTTACGCTGTTTGTCAAATTTGACGTGACCCCTGTAATACTGCCATTTGTAGGGCCATTGATATAACTGCCTGCGGTCACACCTGTCACGGTGGCCGTGATGGTACAAGATGTACCCGCATTTAGCGCGGCTCCTGTTACGGTAATAATATTACCGCTTGTTATTGCCACCGTACCGCCGCCACATTGTGGCGTAGCCGCCGTTGCCGTGAGTCCACCTGTGCCAGGCAGCGTGTCGGTAAACCCAAGTCCAGTTTGATTGACCGTGCCAGTCCCGGCATTATTGATCGTAAAGGTTAATGTGGTAGTTTGGCCAACACCAATTGTCGCCGCAGAAAACGCCTTGGTCAGAACTGGTAAAGCAACATTAACTGTTAAGTTGGCCGACGCGGTATTGCCGACGAGTGGCCCGGTCGCAGAAACTGCACCTGATGTGTTGGCGTAAACACCCGCAGATGGCATTGATACTTGCACTGATAACGTACATGAGCTATTTGCCGGAACTGAGCCGCCCGAGAGCGAGACTGATCCTGCCAATGCGACCGGTGCAAAAGTGCCGCCGCAAGTATTGGTCGATACAACGGGTGAGGCGACAACCATCAGGCCTGGCATGGTCGGAAAAGTATCAGAAAATCCAACCCCCGTCATCGTACTTGGACTGCCATTGGTGATGGTGAAGTTAAGGGTGCTGGTTGACCCAAGAATAATGGGATTAGGACTGAACACCTTTGAAATACTGGGCACACCAACTGACAAAATTGCCGACGCTGCACTGACGCTATTGCCCGCATTTGTACTACTAATCGTTCCTGTGCTATTGGTGTAGTTATTTGAAATTGCCGATGTCACATTAACGGTAACGGTACAAGAAGAGTTTGCGGCGATGGAGCCGCCTGTAAACACCAAGGTACCCGGATTGGTCGAATTCGGAGACGCAACTGCCGCACCCGTCGGACAAGTTGTACTGGCATTTGGCACAAGTGCATTACGAAGGTCTGTCGGGTAGGTATCCGAAAATGCCACCCCGGTCATGAGCGTTGAATTTGGATTGGTGAGTGTGATCGTTAGTAGCGAATTAGCATTTACAGCGACACCCGTCGGACTAAAGGATTTGGTGACCGTTGGCGGGAGCAAGACCGCTAGCGTTGCACTGGCTGGATTTACGTTGGATCCTGCGCTGGTGGTCAATGCGGCGGCTGGGAATGTATTGGTATAAATACCTGCGACTGCTGTGGTTACATTAACGGTAACGGTACAGGTGCTATTTGCGGGAATGGTCGCACCTGAAAGTGAGAGCGTGCCGGGATTAACGGCATTGGCCGAAGCGGTCACAACTGGCGTCCCAGTACACGTTGTGGCAGCCGCAGAGACAACAGCATTACGCAAATTGATTGGGTAAGTATTTGCAAACGACACCCCAGTCATGTCCGTACCATTCGGATTTGTCAACGAAATGGTAAAAACAGACGTCCCGGACACAGGGATCGCCGTCGGCGCATACGATTGCGTAACGGTCGGTGCCGAAAGAACCAAGAGTGTTGCGATATTACTTGGCGCCCCAGGAACAGCGTCACCCGTGTAGCTGACACCACTAGTTTGGTTATTACGTGTACCTGCAATATTGCTCGATACGTTAATTGTTATCGTGCAGCCCGCGGGTGACGGAACTGTTCCTGCTGACACAATGAAATTAGTTTGCCCAATTGCCGCATTACTGACAACGCCCGTACAGTCGCCGCCAACAACAGCATTCGACATCGAAAGATTCGCGGCTGCCAGGTTATCTGAGAAACTTAATCCAGAGCGTGTGGCACCTGTAGGATTGGAAATTGTGAACGTCACAACCGACGGCGCACCATTATTTACAACGGTAGGCGAAAAAGATTTCGCGATGCTTAGCTTTGCGATACTCAACGTTGCAGCCGCAGTCGTGCCCGTGCCGCCATTACTAGACGTAACTGTACTGGTTAGGTTGTTGTAGTTTCCAACTGCGGATGCGGTTACGTCGGCTGTGATTGTACAACTGCCCCCCGGCAGAATTGTCGCACCTGCCGCAGGGTTGATACGTATACCGACATCGCCTACCGCCAACGTCCCTCCAGACGAATTTTGTAATGTACCTATTGTGCTTCCGGACGTACAAACATTGCTTGTTGTGAGCGGTGAGGCAAGTGTCATTGCGCCTGGCGCAACCGGGAACACATCTGAAAATGACACGTTTGTCAGTGATAGCGGATTACCACCCGGATTTGAAATAACGACTGTCAACGTTGACGTACCGCCTGCAGGCATCGTTGACGGTGTAAATGACTTCGAAATAGTCGGCGGCCCCAGTACGTTCAATGTGGCAGTCGCGCCAATCTGTGGCGGCGTATTGGTGACGGTGACAGTTCCTGTATCGTTGAAGTACCCTCCTGCCGCAGGCGCTCTCACATTTACGTCAATTTGACAAATGCCTGACGCACTAATGTTGAGGCCGGAAAGAGCCAACGATGTGCCGTTGGCAGCCGCCGTCACCGTACCACCCGTGCACGTTCCCATGATGTTCGAAATTGTTGCCGATGGCGTGGCTGTATTGAAGAGTCCGCTCGGGTAATTATCCGTAAACGACACGTTTGTAATGCCCGCACCTGCATTGACGTTGGTAATGAGAATGCGCATTACCGATGAACCAGCAACAAGAATAGGGTTCGTTAGAAATGTTTTTGTAATTGTCGGTTCAGTTAGCAGCGTCACTGTTAGTGTCGCTGCAACTGCGGTGGGATCAGGCGCATTGTCAAAAGTGGCCGTAAATGCAGGATTTATTTTATTGCCTGCAGTCGTCGGTATCACGGCACTTGTGACCGTACAACTACCGAGTGGTGCCAATGTCATATCGGATAAACCGATCGTGCTGCCATTCGCTAAACCCGTCCCGGCCGTCACACTCGCAGTCGAACCGCCCGTACAATTCAATGTAACAAATGCCGTTGGTGTATTGACCAGCCCTGCCGGATACGTATCAAGAAAAACAGCCCCTATCCGTGTCACCGTTGTCGTCGTATTTGGATTGGTTAATACGATAGACAATGTCGATACATCATTGATGTTGACGGGATTGGGCGAGAATGTCTTGACAACAGTCGGTGCCACAACCACCGTATACGGCGAGCTGGCGGTATTGCCGGGCACAGCGTCGCCCGTTCGGGTGACACCTGAAGTTATATTCGTAAATGGACCGCCGGGTGCGACACCAACAACTGTTTTTGTGATCGTACACGTACCGCCAATGGTGGCGATCGCGCCACCGCTTAGCGACAACACATTCATACCATTTGCCGCTGTCAGCGTACCCCCGCAGGTATTTGTGCCTACCGTTGCATCATTTTGCAATGCGCCCGGATAGGTATCGGTAAATGCTATTCCTGTTGTTGCTATTCCTGTCTCGTTTGTCAACGTAAAGGTAATGGTTGATGCGGCTCCGCCTACCTCAAGAATTGGTGCGGAAAAGGATTTAGTTATCGAGATTTTTCCACCAAAAAGTGTTGCTGATGCCGTCGTTCCATTACCGGCATTTGTTGATGCCACCACGCTTGTTGTATTAACCTTTGGCCCCGCTGAATTTGCGGTGACCTGAACTGTAATCGTGCAACTACCGCCCGGCAGTATCGTCGCACCACCACCAGCCGCAGGCATATTAATCGTATTCCCTGCGGCAGCACCGCCAGTTAGTCCGCCCGGCGTTGAGCCCGGTGTACAAACGATGTTTGCACCCGGCGTCCCGGTATTGACGAGATTTGCCGGATATGTGTCTGTAAACGATACGCCTGTTAGTGCAGACGAGTTTGATGCCGGATTGGAAACGACAATCGTAAGCGTTGATGGTGAATTTACAACAACGACAGGAGGGGAAAACGTTTTAGAAATGAGCGGGGGATTTAACACTGCACCTGTTGCAGCAGCGCTGGCCGTTGTGAAGGATGCCCCAAGCGTCTGCCCGCTAAACGAAATACTAGCTGAGTTTGTAATCGTCGTACCTGGCGGCAGGCTTGGATTAACTGTCGTCTCAAATGTAAGGGAGGTCGCCTCGCCAAACGCCAAGTTACCGCCTACCGTACTATTTGCCCCAGTCCCTAACCGAAAAATAACGCATGGATTGGCAACAGGCGCGCACGTTGCGGGTACATTTGAGAATTCAGCAACATCATCTGCAGCCGCATCTGTCTTGATACCTGTATTTGCGCCAGTTACAACACGAAGACTATTGGCAACATATGTCGTCCCAACCGGAATTGGATCCTTAACGATTAAATTTGTGCCAGTATCAAAACCAGTATTGGACATTGCGATTGTCCAACGCATGACATCACCCGCCAAGAGAGTCCCGCCGTTTACGTCCAATACGGTCTTCGTTACGTTAGCGGCAATTATCGGAACATAGAGGTCGGTGGCAAACGTAATCACATTGGGGTGATAGTTTTCACCGGGTGCAGAGAGCTGTAGCACAGCGGACGTCGCACCGTTTGGAATGACGCCAGCTGGCACATTGAGTCGATCCACATCGACGCCAAAATTATTAACAAAATTTGGACTTCGCCCGGGAATGCTGACGCCGTTTTCTGATAGTGAGGCGTTGAAGAAGTTATTGTTCGGGTTTAATGCGTCGCCAAGAAAAGTACCATTGATTGAGAATCGATCCCCTGTTCTACTTAAGTCACCGTCAAATCCAGCAGCGCCAACTCGACTAATAACCGGACCACTCAACGGTGTTAGAAATCCGGTCGGTGTGATTGTTACGGGATTGGTACTATTGACTAGGCCATAGCCATCATAAACGACAAGATTTTTAATTGTATCGGCCATGTTCTGATAAACAACAACCAATACCCAGCCACCCCAGTTATTTACGTCTTGAATCGTTTGCACGTTAGCAACGGTGTACACACCATTGCCCGCAGCAGCGACAGCGGCAGTCACGTTGGCGAATGCAGAATAGTTACTTGCCTGACCTGATGCGGAATCAATTGTCGATGCACTAATTCCAGAATACCCAAATGAGGTCGGTGTTTTGAAAAGCACCTGCCCGCGCTGACTACTTGCGGATGTCGCCGCCCAGTAAAGACCCGCAAACTGAACCGTTGAGCCGATTGGCATCGACAGTGTGGCTGAAGACGAGTTAAACGTTGAGGGATCAGAGTCAACGTCGATATTGGTCATCATCCAATCGTTGTTGTCCAACAATTCATTTGGGAATGGTGCATTTGGTATCCCGGCAGCCGCATTCGCACATGTTCCCGTCAATGGCAGCGCACTACAGGCCATTACCGTATTACCAATTAACTTGATATCACCGTTTGTGTTGGTTGTATATCGAACCGTAAATGGTCTGGTTATTTGAGCCATCGCATCAAAAGAGACGAAGATGCTTGCAACAATGATGAATCCAACTATCAGCGAATGGGTATTAATCGCGCGTCGATCTTCAATCGCTGAATATGCATTCAACTTTGTTGTGTCACCAACTCGAGCAGTAGCGCGGGAAATGTTCCTAATGCGCGCAAATAGTGGCGCAATCGCCTTTGCGGACGTTCTCCCTGAAACATAAAGGCTAACGATTCTTTTTTGTAGCCTGCTGATTAATTTCGTTGCCATCTTTTTTTATTCCCCAGTGCGTTGGTACGCAGAACCCAACCAACAACTTCATCCGCTTAAAACTGGACGGCATAAACGCGCTTACTTTTTGCTAGTTGCCGCAATTTCTTCAACGAGTGATCTATTTTTTGATTGATCGTTTTGCGCTTTACCTGTAACCACAAGCTCACCTTCCAGAATTTCATCGTCTGGGTCGTCTACCTCTTGCGCATCATCAATAACGTCATCGTCTTCAGCGAGCTTCCCGGTTGATGGCGAGACTGGCTTGCCATCCGCGCCGCAATATTGCAATAAGTTAGCAGGCTTTTTAATCGTTGCTTTCGGTTTTTTGATTGGCAATTTCGCCGCGTCCGGCGCCAAGGTCGGGGTGGGTTTTGCCACAGCTGCCTTAGGTTTCTTTTTGATAGTTGGGCGTGGCCTGCATTGTGCAACCGGCTCAATCGCTGACGGCAAAACAAGTTGACTAACTGTTTCAACCCGGGGCGCTGGCTGAATTACTGCTGGCACCTGCGGAACATCAACTGGAGCAGTTGTCACTGTTGGCGTAGGCGGCGATGGCGGCGCTGGTGGTTCAATCGTTGGCTCTATTTTTTTCTCGGCTTTTGCACAACATGCGCCTACTTTAGGCGCATTATTTTTTTTGCTATTGAATACATCTTCATCAAATTTGTAGCGCAACCGAACAAAAGCCCCCTTATTGGTGTACTCGCCAAATGCAAGGTCTTCATCCCGATAGCCAAACCAGTTGTACCCAGCCGACACCCAAAGATTCTCCATGACCATGAACCCAAGCTCTAAGCCGAGCCCATATTGTTTAGCCGCTGTTCCACGCCCCAACAATGTTGAAGCATTTAACGATGCATCCCAGCGCGGCGCAATTTCCCAGATCGCACGTCCGGCAACAAGCTGTGTGTTATTTTTGCTAGAAATACCGTTTGAATCTTCATTCACCCATTTCGCCGCATAACGACCACTAAATGTAAATGGACGACGTGGTTGCCAATTAGCATGAACCGATATCAATTCAACAGAGCGCTTCAATACAATATTTGCTTGTGTTGTGTCGTTCTCGGTGCGATGTTCAACACGACCTAATGCATTCCAAGTATCGCTGTCGGTATCTCGGTAAGCTAATCCAAGCTGTAATCGCTCTTGTTCATTCTCACCACTTGTCTGCCCCTTATTCTTAATCAACGAATAGGTATTTCGACCGAGGAATGTCCAATTACGATTTAGCTTCGATGCAATTGCGACCGTTGAAAGTATAGAGTCTTGTGAATGGCCATCACGCAATTCTAAGCGGCTGGAACCTTTCCATAGTGGATTGGCTGTGTATTCGAGGCCGAATGTCAATGCTGTTGACTCTGCATTACCAACGCCTGCGAGCGTATGGACACGTTCGAAACCTGTTTGCAGCTTCAATCCATCGGCTAGCGTCCATGTATTACGCAGTCCGAGTGCCGCCTCTGCATCTCCGCCAGATATGGCATCGCGCACACGATACTCACTAAAGAGATTGCCATCTTTCATATAATCAGTGTTGATACCAACGACCGTCGCATTTTGGCGCTGCTGATTATTTAAGCCATATGGTCCGGTTATAGACGAGATGAATTCATGCCGCGCATACAGCCTGCCGTTGCCAGGTAGCTGATACTCGCCACCTACCGCAAGAACCTTTTTCTGCGTATCTTGCACATCAATCTCAGCTTCACCATAAGCGGTTGCGCCTTTGACGCCGGGAATTAGCCCCGTTATCCGGCTGCGCAAGGTGTTAACTTCGCTCTTAACCTCCTGCCCGAGTGTTCCGCTATTGCCCGGCAAAGGCGCGGCTTGCGTATCACGACCATGACGTATACCAAGCTCAGCGCGCAAACCGGGGGTAAGATTGCGTTCGATGCTCAGCAATATGCCATCACGTTTCGCCTGCGTAATGTTGTCCTGCGTGATTAATAGTTCGCCGCGAAGTGCTGTTTTTTCGTTAAGCCGATAGGACATTTTCCCGCCAGCTTCTGTGCGCCCTTTTGCAAGTGATGCACTCGGATTGTCAAACCCGGCATCTGCCTTTGCAATAAAAAGATTACCTTCAAACTCACCATCTTTTCGACGAAACTCAAGACGTTTTGCGTTACCTGTATGTTCACCGGATGATTGACCAGAAACAAATTTTTCACGTGTCGTCTGCACAATTTCAGCAATGATGAATGACTTGTCTGAGATTTTTGCGATACTGTTCACGGAAAGCATGCGGAATTTATCGACCGGGTTGCGATCATCCACAATTGCTGCGCCAACTTCAAAACGTTCATTGATCTTAACTTGCGCATCCGCCCCCATCACCCAAAATTCTGGGCCGCCTTGATCCACCTCATATGTAATGCGCAACGATTGCGGATTTAGATCTTCATCAAGTGATGCAATCGGCGCTTTCAGAAGTATCCGTCCACTCAACGGCTCTAACTCATAGTCAACAAATCGAGCCAACGGTAACGCGCGCAAAATCACTGATGAACGATTACGGTCACGTATCAAGATTTCAAGTTTTTCGCTGTTGATTAGGCCTCGTACATTCGTCAAAACGAACGGTCCAGAGGTTCCATTTGCACGGAATTCGTCAACAACCTGTTTAGTCGAGTCACGGCTGGCAAATACGTTCGCAGAAATATTCTTGGTTTCGTAATGCTGTTTGAGACCAGTCAAAGAGCGATTGTAGTTTGAGAGCTGTCTATTTTCTAAGCCAACTGAAGTGTTGTAATCGCCATAGAGCAAATAAGACTTTTTATTGTCTACGCGAACATAGAATCGCCCTGTTGACTGGGCATCAAATCCCCTTACTGACGAGTCACCATAGACGGGGTAAAACTCATCAGGCTGGATATCGCGAAACAACCGCTCGCGCGTTTCTTTGTCGGAATCATAGGCAAGCGTGAGCAAATACTCGCCTTTGAGTTTGCCTTTGATAAACATTGCAGCGCGTGCCCCTGCTTGATACTTTCCCTCATTCCAATTGCGCGAAATGTGGGTAATTTCTGTCTCAAATCCGTCTTGCT
>JAAFHZ010000155.1 GCA_013297675.1 Synechococcales cyanobacterium bin59.metabat.ball.084
TTTGTACCAAGGAATCGAAGGCCACAAGTGATGAACTAAATGATAATTTTGGCCAAAAATTAAGATATTGATGATCGGGCTAGGATACACCCGAGCATTTTTCCAACGATTACGCTCCTCAAAAGGCCGGTGAGGCAAATAGTCAAAAAATAGACCAAGAGCAATGCCTACTACTAAAGCTGGCGAAAACCAGTAATTTAGAATATAGCCAATAAAATCGTAATGAATGGCTAGCAAGATGATCACCGCCACAAACATCCGGCTCAGAAACCATTCTAACAGCTCATAATTTTTCCAGAGCCGCCGCTGAAAAAAATAAATCTCATGATAGAAAAATCTTGCCGCGATCATCCACAGCGGACCACCCGTCGAAACAAAGTGATCTGGATCATTTTCTGGGTCGTTGACATTGGCATGATGCTGAATATGTACCCGCGTAAACACCGGAAACGCAAAACCCAACATCAAAGCACTGCCATGTCCCATGATTGAATTCATTATTTTGTCTGGGTGGGCAGCATTGTGGGAAGCATCGTGAATCACGGTACCAGCCATATGCAAGGCCAAAACGTTCAATGAAAAACAAATCCAACCTGGCAGATCGAACTGCCAATAACCAACGGTAGAGAAAAATACTAACGCCAACGCGCCAAGAAACATGAACACGTTGGTATTTAAGCTATCTGGTGGCCCCACAAATTCTTTGGGTATAGTTAGCCGCTGTGTGGCCTCCGACATCCTGAATCGTCTCCTCAAAACTAAAAATCTTATTTTTCCGTAGTATACGTTAAATAAGACAGACTATAAAGCTTTGTTAAGCCATTCGATCAACCAGAGCCTGAATCCGTATATTTTCCAGAAACTTTTTTGAGAAAATCTAGTCCTGCTGGATATAATGCAAAATTAGTTCTTCCCTGCATATAATCACAGCTTATTTTATCGATTAATTCCACTTATCTATTTCATCGGGGCTTTCGTTGTATGAACAATTCAATAACTTTACTCAGCTTGTCTCTAGCACTAGTTTTGAGTGCCAATGCTGCCTGGGGAGAATCTAGAATCGAAAGAGATAACCGCACCAACGGCACCCCAACAGTCCCACAAAGCCGCCCCGGAGCACCTCAAACCAATTCCCAAAAAACCACAGTGACCGGTGACGGAAACTCTAACACCAGAACTCAAACTAATACCCAGACAAATGGCCAGACTACGGTAGTGACTAATGGCGCAGCCCGCTTTGCCTGCGAAAATGTCAATGGCCAACTAACGGTCATATATCGCCCTCAATCTCGCCAAAACGAAGCTTATCCCTGGGCTGTCCCTAGCGACATGGGGGCTACTTGGAATTCTCAACGTCGTTGTGGCGAAATCGCCAGAAGGTTAGAGTCTTACCGCCCTGACGGACTGCAAGAACTGCGCACTGGTATCCAAAATCAGCAAAATGTGGTGTGTGTTACCACCGAAAAAGATCAATCTTGCCGGATTGTTTTTACGGTGCCTGCTCAACAAGACCCGATTATCACCAGAGACCGGGTATTCCGCAACTTAACCCTGGCTGATAGTGGCCAACAAACTGCTGGAGTAAACACTTTCGCTGGTACTAACAATGGCGGTGATTTTCTGGGTGGCTTGTTTGGTGGCAACAATCCCAATTACAAACCGCGCCCTAGCCGCAATGGCAGTGGATTAGATCTGCGTCCATTCCTTTCAGTTCAAGATGGCGGCACCGGCAACCAAATTGGTAATCCAGTCCCCGTACCAGCGCAGTATCGCCTAAACCCTGATAACTTCCGTTAATTTGGGGCTGGTCATACAAATATTTAGTCCAAACCAAAGCCCCTCAGATATTTGAGGGGCTTTTTGGAGATGGGTAATCCGAGATTCGAACTCGGAACCAATTGATTAAGAGTCAACTGCTCTACCGTTGAGCTAATCACCCGCCGAATGATCATGTTAGCAAAAAATCGGCCTTTCGCCAAGTTATTGCTGGTGATGGTGAGCAGGGAGTCGATCGATCCCAATAAACTTTACATTGCAAAAATCAGGCAATATCACTAATAATTGAGAGCTTTTAGCCACTGGATAAATTACTGGCTATAGATTAGAGCTATTTTGCGAGAGATCCAATCTGCTAACAGAGACCATAAGAATAAATACTCAATTTTATGGATAGAGAATCTTTGTATCTGATGATGCAAGACAAAAGGAGAAAGAGGATGCTATAATTTCCAAGTTAAGAGTATGTATCGGTTAAATTGTTTGTTTTTAGTATCGACGAGTTTTTTACGTTCTGCATTGGCAGCCTTCTCTCCGAAATCCCACTCTATACACCATTCTGATTTTGGAGAAAATATATGTCAATCTATGTAGGCAATCTATCCTATGAGGTCAAAGACGATGACCTCAGCGCAGTATTCGCTGAATACGGCACTGTTAAGCGCGTGCAACTGCCCACTGACCGGGAAACTGGTCGGATGCGTGGTTTTGGCTTTGTGGAAATGAGCACTGATGCTGAGGAAGATGCTGCCATTACTGCTCTAGACGGAGCCGAATGGATGGGTCGCGACCTTAAGGTCAACAAAGCTAAACCTCGTGAAGACAGAGGTGGCGATCGTCGCGGCGGTGGCGGCGGTGGTTACAACCGTAACTACTAAAAGCAAAAGCCTGTTTAAAAGCACTTCTACGACTGATATGTCTAGAAGAAACGTTTTTTAGTCTGTTTGTCTGAAAAGGCTCAAGTATTTATACTTGGGCTTTTTCATTTGGGTCAACTATTTTGTCTCATTCAAGCATCACAAAAATAATTGTGATAAATTTGAAAATCACTATTATCTAGATCTAAGTCGCCCGCTTTATGCCAGAAGATTTGCCACCAGTTTCTAACTTCACTGTCCCCAGCAAAGCCACTCTAGTAAATTCTTCAAAATTACTTCAGTGGGGAATTTTTTTTCAGGTATTACCACTTGCTGGACTGTTTATATTAGTGAAAGCAGCGATCCATTGGCTGGGCTGGGAAGTCTGGGATTTTGATTCTTTAACGGCTTCATTATTGAGCGCTGCAACTTTTGCGATCGCCATTCTTTTGAGCAACACTCTTGCTGACTACCGCAACAGTGAAGGATTGCCAATGCAAATTGTCAATTGTCTAGAAACTATCACTGATACTAATCGCACCATTGCTGCTGCTGATCCGAATTATGATCCTAGGCCACTACAGCAAGCCCTCAAACAAGTTAGTCAATCTATTTTAGACTGGTTGCAACAAGATGGTGAGTTCCAATCAATTAGCCAAGCACTCGATAAACTGAATCCGCTTTTTGCCCTGATGATTTCCGGAGCTGGGTTAACACCAGTGAATAGATTACATGGAGAACAGGCCAGGATTCGATCGATTAGCTATCAAATGCAAAATATCCGAGACACCGATTTCTTGCCACCAATTTATGTATTACTGTGGCTTTTTTTGGGCAGTTCTAGTGTTTCTTTATTGCTAATTCACGTTAATCACTTCAGCGAAGATTTGACGGTTTCTAGCCTTATTTTTACTTCGCTATTCTATTTGCTATTACTGATCCGTGACCTCGATAACCCCTTTCAATATAACGGGAAATCCTATGTGGATGTAAATTTGGCCATTCTAGAGAACTGCCGCGATGCCCTTTGAGTAGATCAAGCCTCTTCGGTGGGTGCAAATTTGGCGAATACTTCCGCCTCTGTCAAATTTGTAGTCTGATTGGCAAAATCATAGTAAAGAGGTTTTCGATCGATGATCGCCCGCCGTCATTAAAGATTGCGATAAAATAATGCAGTATTGTTTTCTACTTACTTATGCCAGTCCCGCCAGCATCTCCGCAAGAACCTTCAACCCCGCCGGACAATGAACCAATACTTTGTCCACATTGCCGTCGAACTGCCAATAATGGCATCAAATGCAAAGGCTTATGTGTTGCTGATAGTGACTATTAACTGACGGTTCGCTCATTTATCGGGTCATTACTCTTCGGTGACAAGGTCTTGAAGCACTAACGGATAGCCTTGTAGGAAAGCGTAGCCGGAACGCAAACAGAGATTTTCGCATTAAACAGCTCTATCACAGGTGTTTACTGAGGTGTTTACTGACATTAAACTTGTTGGCATTCCTTTTTCACACTGTTTCACATCTAGTAGACCATGCTTACCAACAGATCCGCCAAAAGCATGGTACTCGTAAGGGATTTTTTCAAGACATTGTAAGCCTTACCAAATATATGCTGTTTGAGGACTGGCAATCACTGATTGACTTCATGCTTGATGGCTTTGCACTGAAGAAAGCCACCAACTCCTCCTGATTTTTTGAATTTGGAATTGCTGGTAATCAATACGAAGCTGATCAAACGGATTCCGCTGCATCACATGGATGTTGGCGCTTTAGCATAGATTATCCAATTTCATTAAGGTCACGAATCATTTGATATAGACGACCGACTTTGCGTTGATTGAAATGCAGAATCAGGCGAGAGAATAAAGCCGTGGGATCGCCGGATTCTTCGGGGACGAAAGTGGTTTTGGTGATTTCGCCGCTGAGTAAAATATCTCGGTAGCGATCGTTGAGATGTTGTACCACCTCATCTGAAATTGGATGTTGGAGTCTGATCACCAATCGATCGCGGGGATTTTGGCGGCGAGGATCGGGTTCGCGGGGGTCGCGCACATAGCGAATAGAATGGTATACCCGATAGAAACTGGCAATTTCTTTGTGGGCTTGGTCGATATCATCAGTGATGGTATAGATTTGGCGATCTTCTTGGTCTATAAACCCTCGATCGGCCAAGTGCTGCTGAAGATAATGATGCCAGTGGTGCCAATAATCATCACCCGGTTTTGTGATTAGCACGATCGGTAAAGGGTTACAGCGACCAGTCTGACAGAGGGTCAAGCATTCCAGCAGCTCATCATAGGTACCAAACCCCCCAGGGAAAACCGCCAAAGCATGGCTTTCACGCAAAAAGAACAGCTTGCGGGTGAAGAAATATTTAAACTTCAATAATTTGGGATCTTCATCCATCGTGGAATTAGCATCTTGTTCAAAGGGCAAATGAATATTCAGACCAAAAGACTCCGCTTGACCCGCGCCCTCATTCGCCGCCCCCATGATTCCGGCACCGGCACCAGTAATTACCATATAGCTGGCCATCACTGCCCGCCTCGCAAACTCTTTAGCCAACAAATATTCTGGAGCCGTCTCTGGGGTACGCGCCGAACCAAACACCGCAATCTTGCGGCGATGACGATAGGGCAAAAATACCTCTAAAGCCTTTTCCATATCGGCAACAGTGGCGCTGAGAATATTCCAATCTAATCTTTCTAAATTACTATCAGCCAGTCTGAGTACGGTATCTAACAACTGGGTTAACCGATCGCTGTTTTCTAGAGTAGGTAATCGATCGAGTAAATCAACGAGATCTTGTTTGAGAGAATCCATAGCACCCTTGAAATATTTGTCCCTGTAATTAGCTTTCCCAGACTCTTCTGATAAAAAAGCCTTCAGTGCAGACACCGAAGGCGTGGGGGAAAGATTTAGTACAGGGTAAGACCTGAAGCACATCTGAAGCCTTTTTGGGGCTTTGCAATTACAAATGCTTCTCGATCGTGCTGCACAATGTAGTTTTTGGGACTGCACCAACCACAGTTTCTACGTGGCGGCCACCCTTGAAAATCATCAGCGTAGGAATGCTGCGAATTGCATACTGGCTGGCAACTTCAGGATTGTCATCGGTGTTGAGTTTCACCACCTTTACTTTGCCTTCATATTGCTGAGCTAACTCATCAACTACTGGTCCAACTAAGCGGCAAGGGCCACACCAAGGTGCCCAAAAGTCTACCAATACTGGAATCGTACTATCTAGAACATCATCTTTAAAGGATGCATCCGTTACTGCTGGTGCTGCCATTGCTCTAACTTCCTTAGCTAATAATCTAAAATTTGCACGTAACTCTGAAAAGGATCAGGAATCCAATGACAGAGAAACTAGGGGTAAAGTCCCATAGATCCAATTTTAACACTGAAAACCCGTTAGCTTACTTCGGTAAGCCCTCCCTTAGTTGCTAGTATCACAGCCGATCGCCCCATATCTTAAAAATCTGTTGCAAAAAGTTGTAATAATTCCAGATTTCAGGCAAATTTTAGCGGGGCAGATTGCATGAGTGCGGTGCTCAAAAAGTATCTATATATATAAGGAACCGCCCAAAACTAATGTTTTAGGCGGAGTAGTGGTGTGAGGAGTGAACGGATACTTAACGTTTCCGTTGGCCTATATTGTAACAGCAGAACATCAGGGATGTGAGCAATTTATTAGAACAAATCGTTACTTGCCCATCCCCAATCTTTGGGCTTTTTGATAGACCTTACCTTCGGTTAACAAGGAAGGAGCAATCACCACTTCTACTTGCTGCATCTCTTTAATGGTCGCTGCCCCCAAGGTACCCATGCTGGTTTTTAGCGCCCCATGCAAGTTATGGGTGCCATCATCTAGTTTGGCTGGCCCCACCAAGATTTGCTGCAAAGAACCAGTAGAACCAACTTTAATTCTGGTACCCCGAGGTAGCAGTGGACTAGGGGTGGCCATCCCCCAATGAAAACCCCGACCTGGTGCCTCAGCAGCCCGAGCGAAAGGCGAACCAATCATTACCCCGTCTGCACCACAGGCAATACATTTGCAAATATCGCCGCCAGTTACCAAGCCCCCATCAGCAATAATCGGCACATATTTACCGGTTTCCCGATAAAAATCATCGCGGGCTGCGGCGCAGTCTGCTACTGCTGTGGCCTGGGGAATCCCCACACCCAACACACCTCTTGAAGTACAGGCCGCACCGGGACCAATACCGACCAAGACTCCAGCCGCACCAGCTTTCAGCAGCTCTAAAGTCACTTCATAGGTGACACAGTTGCCTAATACCACCGGCATAGGCATCTCCGCACAAAAATCCGCTAAGTTTAGGGGCGAAACACCTGCTGGAGCCACAAAGTCAGTAGAAACCACGGTGGCTTGGATAAAGACAATATCGGCTCCCGCTGCGGCGATCGATTTGCCATATTTAGCCGCCGCCGCCGGAGTCACACTGACCGCCGCGATCGCCCCGGCTTCTTTCATCTCTTTGATCCGCTGCACAATCAGGCTGGGATCGATCGGCTGGGCATAGAGTTCTTGCATTAGAGGCACAAATTCATCTACTCCCACAGCGGCAATCCGATCAAGAATTGGGCTGGGGTCGCTGTAGCGAGTTTGAATCCCTTCTAGATTAATTACCCCCATGGCTCCTAGCTTGGATAGCTCCGCCGCCATTTTGACATCGACCACGCCATCCATGGCGCTAGCAATAATAGGAATCTCCCGCTGGATGCCCCCAATTTGCCAACTGGTATCAGTCATGGTGGGGTCCAGGGTTTTCCGTCCTGGTACCAGTGCTATTTCATCAATCCCGTAGGCGCGACGTGCGGTCTTACCTTTTCCAATCTGAATATCCACGGCTCAACCTTCTTTGCAAAACTACACAATTTACCAATGTTGTTGCCTATTCTACAGAATTTTGGTCAAGCCGGTGTTGTTCAAAGAACCTGACTTGGCAAAATTAACTGCTGAAGAGTTTGAAGTACAACATTGGCGGGTATTAAAGTGCTTGTTTTCTTATGATTTAGGTTCTGTTTACCTAGCTAGTCCATTCACCTGTGGTTGCTGTATATACCGAAAACAAGTGCCAGTTGATTAGCTTAGTTGGTAAAGCACCAGACTATCAATCTGGCAAGGCAGGTTCGAGTCCCGTTGATGTGCACATTATGGATCTCACCGATCCTCTACCGAATTTTCCTCAAGCAGAGATATTGCTCGATCGGCATCCCGATTTTGTGGCTAATTTTTGTACTTTGATCGAACTAGTAGAGTGCGGCTGAAGTAATGCTACCCTTAAAGGAGTGATCAAATCGAGGAAAAGCCAGTGCCTAAATCTGCACCGAAACCAGTCCAGTTAATTGAAGGTGAGCGACAACAGTTGCAGCAGTTAGTTAATCGCCATACTACTCCACAACAGATTGCACTGAGAGCGTCTATTATTCTCCTGGCTGATGAGGGGAAAAACCACCGAGAAATTGGGCGGAAACTCAACATTAGTAGAGATATGGCCAGAATGTGGAGAGAAAGATGGATAGAAAGAAAAGATGTCCCAGTATCGGAACGATTGCAAGACTTAGAGCGCTCTGGAACACCAGCAACTTTTAGCTTAGAGCAAATTACTAAATTGTTCGCATTGGCTTGTGAACCACCGGAAAACTACCGTTTACCGATTAGTCACTGGACAGCAAAAGAATTGGCGGCACAGATGGTCAAAGAGGGAATTGTAGAAAGTATTTCAGTTCGGCATGTAGGTAGATTATTAGAAGAAGCGTCGCTGAAGCCACATCAATCTGGTTATTGGCTAAATCCCCCCCCGAACCTAAATTTGAGGAAAAAGTCATAGACATTTGTAATACTTACCAATTAGCTCAAGAAAGAGCAAAAGAAGGTGAATACACCATTAGCATAGATGAAATGACTGGTGTTCAAGCATTAGAAAGAACAGAAGAAGATTTGCCCATGAGACCTGGAAAAATACAGAGAAGGGAGTTTGAATACATTCGTCATGGAACCCAAACTTTAATAGCAAGTTTTGATGTAGCCAGTGGGCGTATAACTCAAGCAACAGTTGGTGATACAAGAACTGAATTGGATTATCTCATTCATATCCAGACCACTTTACAAAACAAGCCTGATGCATTGAAGTGGCATTTAGTGTAAGTGTCCGAGGGGTTAACGAAAATTAAGGATCATAGCAGGCAAGATGAGGTAGGTTAGAGTGCATGACTGAAGAAATTGACTTGGGTGGAATCAAAGTCCCGGCAGCAGACTGGGAAGCAACG
>JAAFHZ010000156.1 GCA_013297675.1 Synechococcales cyanobacterium bin59.metabat.ball.084
TAATCATTTCAGTACGATCGGTCTCGATAATTTTCCGTCTTAGGTCTAGTGAGTATGCTTTCATTGTTTATAAATATCTACTTTGAACATATAATACACTAAATTCGATGCGGAACCGCTATAAGGTCATTTGATTTGAGATAAAAGCTCATTAGTTTCAAAAGGAAATAACAATCATGGATTATCTTGGTCTTTTCTGTCTTGGAGCTTTTGTTGGCACAATTTCTGTTATTGGAGTTCGACATATCAAGAGTGTGGACGAATGGCAAAAGGTTTTACTCGCTATTCTTCCTGTAGTTTTATCTGGGGTAACAATTACATTTGTCGATCGATTCAAGTATTCACCGGCAGTCGGCTGCTATCCCCTTGGTTTAGTAGCTGCTCTAATGTGGATATATATCGATAAAGGTGTCGAAAATTTCACTGGCACTCAGGTAAAAGGCATGAAGCTCATTGGGGCTTTACATATTTTTGCTTCTTCACTCTTCACATTGCTCAGCCTTATTCTGGTGAGTATTCCTGCATATTTGCAAATTGAAGCCGAAAGAGGTATCTCGAAAGAGAAAAGAGCCGAGATACTTTCTGACGAGCGAAAGAAAGCATTGATATCTATCCCAGAAAAAGAATTACCAAAACCTGTTTCTACGCCTGCACCAAATAAATAGTGCATTGATGTGAATTTGAAAGTTTCCATGATTTCCACAATAGAAGATCAAAGGTGAGGTCACGAATACAATTGACCTCACCCTTTAATGATCTCGGCACTGACTATTTGATAGCTTGAGCGATCGATTCCGGCGACAACCGAGTTTCAATCACCTGATCAATCAAGCGATATTCTTTGGCCTCATAAGGAGACATAAAGAAATCTCGATCCATATCCCGCTCAATTTTCTCTAATGGTTGCTCAGTGCGCTCTGCATAAATGCTATTGAGCTGATGACGCAACCGCAGAATTTCGCGCATCTCGATTTGGATATCGCTGGCCTGACCACGAGTACCGCCCGAAGGTTGGTGAATCATGATCCGAGAGTGGGGCAACGCCAACCGGCGACCCTTACTACCAGCCATCAACAAAAAAGAACCCATCGAAGCCGCTAAACCCACACAAATCGTCACTACTTCCGACTTAATGAGCTGCATGGTGTCATAAATCGCCAAGCCCGCCGAGACAGACCCACCGGGAGAATTAATGTACATATAGATAGGCTTAGAGCTATCTTCGGAATCCAGATATAGCAAATAGGCCACAATCTGGTTGGCAATGCCATCATCAACTTCTTCCGAAAGAAAAATAATCCGCTCGCGGAACAGCCGCTCATAGATATTAATCCAGTTTTCGTAGTTGCTGCCGGGCAGCTTATAAGGAACGCTAGGAACGCCGATCGGCATAAGAAATCTCCGGTTGAATTAATATAGTTATGACTGAATGTGGTTATGATTTACTGCTGGTAATCACTCGATCGATCAATCCATATTCCACCGCTTCGGCAGGAGATAGATAAAAGAGTCGCTGCATATCTCGATCGATCTTTTCAGCATCTTGCCCAGTATTGTTAGCAAAAACATCCAGCATCAGCTTGCGTTTAGCTTTCACTTCTTGGGCATTGACCTGAATATCGGTAGCCTGACCCCGTACACCGCTGTAAGGCTGGCTGAGAGCAATCATCGAATGGGGCAAACTGGCACGTTTGCCTTTAGTACCCGCCGACAAAATCAGCGTCGCCAAACCTACCGCTTGACCAAGACAGATGGTGTGAATCTCTGATTTGATATGACGCATGGTGTCGTAGATAGACAGCGTGGCCGCTACCGACATAAAACCAGCACCCTCATTGGCTTCACCAGTAGCCACCGGATCGCCGTATGAGTTGATATACAAATAGATCGGCTTACCAGAATCTTGTGAATCTAAATACAGCATTGACGCTATTAGGGAGTTGGCCAAACCCATGGTGAGAGTTTGGTTCAAAAAAATAATCCGCTCCTGGCTCATGCGAGTGAAAATATTAATCCACTGCCACTGCTGGCTACCAGGCAGATTATAAGGAACGCGCATCGGCGATTCGACGGCCATAGAGTCTCCAGATAGGTGAAATTTTAGACAATAGCGGCTAGAGGAACTGGTAAATCTTTGGAGCTGGTTAAGACTCGATCGATTAAGCCATATTCCTGGGCTTCAGCCGGGGTGAGGTAGAAAGTCCGCTCCATATCTTTGGCCAGTTTCTCGGCAGAATGACCAGTATTTTTGGCCAAAATATTCAGCATCGCGGCCTTGTTATCTAGCACTTCTTTAGCCCGAATCTGAATATCGGTGGCTTGGCCGCGTCCGGTGCCGGTTTTGGATTGGTTCAACACAATAGTTGCATTGGGCAAACTAGCCCGACAGCCCTTGGTGCCGCAAGATAAAATCATGGCGGCAGTGCCCATGGCTTGACCAATACAGATGGTGTGAACCGGTGGTTTGATGTAGGCCATGGTGTCACAGATGGCAAATGCTTCGGTTTCTTGGCCGATCGCCTCGCCACCATACCAAGAGGTACCGGTGGAGTTGATGTAAAAGTTAATGGGTTTGTCGGGGTTATCGAACTGCAAATAGAGCAACTGAGCAATAATCAGCCTGGTCACATCCACTCCGAGCTGGCGCTTGTACTCGTCGCTAGAAACCAGAGGTAAACCCAAGTAAATAATTCGCTCTTTCAAAATTAGCGAGGGTAGATCTGGTGGGGGAGTGCGATAGGCGCTATCACCGTAATAAGGAGCTTGAACCATGGTTATTTCCGCAAAAATCTACGTTCCATCTTAACTCGCTACAGCCCGAGCGGGTGAGTGCGGGGTGGGATGATTGCCGAAACAATATCTCCCTGAGGTAAAATAGCAAGATTCCTTGCCCCTCATACCTTTTATGGATGTCACCCAGGCCGTTCAGCAACTTTACAATACCTACCCGTTTCCTCCTGACCCAATTTTGGATGAAGTGCCGCCAGGGTATAACTGGCGCTGGCACTGGCAAGCAGCCTACAATTTTTGCTTGGGACAGATGCCCGCCCGGTCGGATGTGCGGATTTTGGATGCGGGCTGTGGCACGGGGGTGAGCACTGAATATTTGGTGCATCTGAATCCGGGAGCGCAGGTGACAGCGATCGATATTAGTCCCGGTGCTTTAGCGGTAGCTAAGGAGCGCTGTACAAGATCCAAAGCATTGGGCGTAGAGTTCCATCAGATGAGCTTGTTTGATGTAGAACAGTTGCCAGGAGAATTTGATTTGATCAATTCCGTTGGGGTGCTGCACCACACGGCTGACCCCAACAAAGGAATCCAAGCCCTGGCGAAAAAATTAGCTCCTGGTGGCCTGCTGCATATCTTTGTTTATGGAGAGGTGGGGCGTTGGGAAATTACTATGATGCAGCGGGCGATCGGTCTTTTGCAAGGAGACAAAAAAGGCGATTACCGAGACGGCGTGAGGGTCGGGCGCGAGATTTTTGCCAATTTGCCAGAAAATAACCGGATTGCCCAACGGGAAGCCAGTCGCTGGTCATTAGAAAACTTTAAGGATGAGTGTTTCGCGGATATGTATGTACATCCGCAAGAGATTGTCTACAATGCCGAGACCATTTTTGAATTGATTGATGCGGCGGGTTTGGAGTTTATTGGTTTCTCCAATCCGCAGTTTTGGGATTTGGAGCGACTCATTGGCAAAGCCCCAGATTTGATGGAAAGAGCTAAGGGCTTGACCGATCGACAGCGCTATCGTCTCATTGAGTTATTAGACCCAGAAGTTGCCCACTTTGAGTTTTTCTTGGGCAAGCCTCCTGTGACGAAAGCAGATTGGTCAAGCGATGCAGCTTTGCTGGCGGCGATTCCTCAGCGGCACCCCTGCTTAGAAGGCTGGCCCAGCATGGCATTTTTCGACAGCAACTATCAAATTGCCAAGATCGATGATGCCGAATTTGCCTGTATGGATGCCTGCGATGGCCTAAAAACTGTGGATGATTTGGTGAGATCGATCGAAAATGTTGATCTCGGTGTAGTGCGCAGTCTGCAATCACGTTTTTTGATCACGTTAACAGCACCCCAAGCATAATTAACTCATTCCCACCAATTTTGCGCTGAGATCCCACATTTTCAGCGCTTTGCCATCGTCGCTAGCATCATTGGAGACTTCTTGCTGGAAAGACTCGCGGCCATCTTTTTGGCGATTGCCCCAGCTCCAGTAAACTCCCGAAACCTTAAAGGCTGGATCGGCGACCACCATAGCCACCCGATCGCCCGATAGCTCTTCGGTCACATAGCCCTTGGTAATGTTTTTTTGGAACCAAGGAAAGATTTTTTGAAACAGCGGGTAGCTGTTGCGAAACAAGGCTGTATTTGCCACACAGCCGGGATATAGGGCGTTAAAAGTAATGCCGGTACTTTCGTGGTAACGACGGTGCAGTTCGCGCATGGTGAGCATGTTGCAGAGCTTGCTATCTTTATACGCCTTGCCAGCTTTGAATTTTTTACCATCAATCATGGCGATCGGTGCCTTAAAGCCTTGCTCAAATCCACTAAAATCTCCCAGATCTGGCGGTGCCGGAATCGGAATCTTGCCGCCTAGCTCCTTGGGGTTAGCAGTCACAGTGCCTAAAATCACCAGTCTCTTATCAGCAGCAGGTGATTTATCCATTTCTGGCAGCAGTAAATTACAGAGCAAAAAATGGCCTAAATGATTAGTGGCAACGCTGATTTCATAACCATCAGGACTATACATTGGCTCTTTGAGCAGTGGTAAATACACCGCAGCATTGACCACTAAGGCTTCTAGCGATCGACCGGTAGCCCGAAAATCGGCCACAAACTGGCGCACGCTGGCCAGACTCGCCAAATCTAACTGCATCATGGTGTATTTGTCTGCCGGAATTTGCAGGTCTTGGGCGGCTTTCGCCATTTTGGTTAAATCCCGACAGGCCATGATCACATGCCAGTCTGGCCGTGCGGCTAGGGCGCGGGCGGCCTGTAAGCCTACGCCTGAGGTGGTGCCGGTGATAATTACGGTGGATTGTGCCATGCTGCTAAGACTCCTAAAGCCGATGGATGTTTTTTCTACGCTTAAATCTATATTCCATGAGGGTTGGTCGTTCTGGCAAATCTGGGAGATGATGATCGATCGCTGAAAGCCTGATGAAATCTAGCTTGATGCTTGGTAAACTTTACGAAGCTTTGCTTTTCTTTGCAGTTGGTAATATTGGCAAATTATTAATTCTCAATTTGCAGCTCAAAGTCTGGTATTCAATACGGTTCGGTTCATTATGAAAAGGAGGTAAAATAACCCAGTGATTAAAGAGTTTCTCCCAAATTGCTCATAAAAAGCCAAAAATATATTATCAAAACTTGTCTAGGAAAGGTTTTGAGGGCTATCTTGTAGGTTTTTACACGTATCCTGTACCCTTGCCTAGAAATAGCTTCAACTAATAGCATGAATACCGTGCTATCATGTTATTTATGATCGAGTCTTTCAAAAACAGCGGCACCGAAGACATTTTTGATGGGGTAAACTCCAAGGCAGCGCGAAAACTTTGCCCAGAGTCGATCTGGCGCGTTGCTGTTCGGAAGTTAGACCAGATAGATTCTGTGACCACCATCGACGAGCTGGCCGTGCCACCGGGGAATCATTTGGAGAAACTGACCGGCGATCGAGAGGGTCAATACAGTATCCGCATCAATGACCAATACCGGATTTGCTTTGAGTGGTCTGAATCGGATGCCAAAGAAGTAGAAATTATTGATTATCACTAACTGGAGAACATAGTTATGGTTCGTATTCCCAAAGACCGCCCCCCCACTCATCCCGGTGAAATGTTGCTCAGGGAGTTTTTGGAGCCATTAGGCTTAACTCAAAAGCATTTGGCCGACAGTATTCATGTGCCCTACCAAAGAATCAATGAAATCATCAATGGTAGAAGGGGTGTGACTCCTAGTACTGCGCTGCGCTTGGCGAAGTTCTTTGACATGTCTAGCGACTTCTGGTTAAATTTGCAGTTGCGCTGGGATCTATATCATGTCCAGAAGCAAGAAGGGGAAACGATTCAACAGATTCAAGTCTTCAGCAAAGCTTCCTGATAATTGATATCTAAAAGCTGCTCAATATTGATGACTAAGCAGCACTTCCACTTCCGATTTCAAAATCTCATGGTTTTTGAAATCGGAAGTGCTGCTTGACCATATCCAGGCGAGAACAGTCCCAGTAATCGATGTGGGAAGTAATCAGGTTATCAGAGCTGATCGTAAGTTCGCTCCAGCCGCTGATCGAGATGCGGGGCTTCCAGGGCAGTGGAGCGTCCCAGCTCATTGTCCAGCGAGTTTTTAATCCATCGCCAGCTTCATTAATTTCATGCAGATCGAGCTGGAGGTTTTTGAACCAAGTGGTAATAAAACCAATCATTTTCTGGTACTGATCTAGCCCCCGAAAATCATACATGGGGTCTTTGAAATACACGTCAGAGCTATAGATACTGTAGGTTTGCGCCTCGGGGAATTTGGCGTAGTCGGCAGTAATGGTGGGAATCAGATCGATCGGGGACATAAATAATTTCAGAATAAATGGTTTTTCAATGATTACGGTAGGGGCGGGTTTATCCATCAACTATTTTTCACCCAAAATTCAAAAATAAAAACCCGCCCACCCCTACCGTAATCGATCGCGTTTTCCCAAAAATCACCGCCATAAGAACGGAGTCAAAAACAATGAAATCCGCAAAATGATTATGGTTTTCTGAATGCATGGTTTATCCAGGAATTTATTACATTCGATTATTTGGTGAAATCGATGAATCGATCGAACTCCTGTTTGGAGTGTTTGGCTGGGTATTTCGGTGGGGGCGGGCGGGTTTTTATTTTTTGATTTTGTCCTACGTCCAAAATTTTGGATAAACCCGCCCCTACCGATACACCTGTTTATATGATCAATCATAATGATAAAACCTTCTTCTTGTTTTCATGTCTCTGATTGCCTCCACCAAACTACCTGCCGAACTGCCGAATCAACTGCAACGGATCGATAAATTCTGGCAAGAATACCGATCGATGTCTCAATCTGTGCCTAATCGCATCCAAACCGAGGACAGCAAGTTAGGCGATTTAGATGGTGATGTGGTGATTTGTGGTGGCACCTTGGGGATTTTTATTGGTTGTGCCTTGCAGCTAAAAGGCTGGCGAGTGGTGTTGCTGGAGCAAGGTAAGCTGCAAGGTCGTGCCCAGGAATGGAATATTTCCCGAAAAGAGCTAGATGCTTTGCTGGAACTGGATTTGTTGAGTGCAGAGGAGCTAGAGCAGGCGATCGCCACCGCTTACAACCCCGCCCGGGTGGGTTTTCATGGTGGCATTGAGCTGTGGGTCAGAGATATTTTGAACATTGGGGTAGACCCGGTATATTTATTGGCCATTCTCAAGGAAAAGTTCTTGGCTGCTGGGGGCCAATTGTTGGAGCAAACTGGCTTCGATCGAGCCACCATCTACCCCGATGGAGTAATGCTGCGCGGGACTAATGAAATAACCGTGAAAGCTCGGCTGCTGTTGGATGTGATGGGTCATTTTTCGCCGATCGCTCAGCAGGCTCGTTCGATCACCCAAGGCAATCTCCAACCCGAGGGAGTCTGTATGGTGGTAGGGAGCTGCGCCCAAGGACTACCCCAGAAAGATTATGGTGACTTGATCTACACCTTTGCCCCAATTCAAAACCAATGCCAATACTTCTGGGAAGCCTTTCCGGCGCGGGATGGTCGCACTACTTATATGTTCACCTACGCCGATGCCGATCCTCAGCGGCCTAGTTTCAGTGATTTGTTAGAAGACTATCTCTCTTGGTTGCCCCAATATCAAGAAGTAGATTTAGCCGCAGTGGATTTTCAGCGGATGCTGATGGGCTTTTTTCCGGCCTACCAAAAATCACCTTTGCAAACTCCTTGGTCTAGAGTGTTACAAGTCGGAGATAGCAGCGGGATGCAGTCACCCTTGAGTTTTGGAGGATTTGGGGCGTTGATGCGTCATTTGGTCAGGTTGACCGAGGGTATTCAGGAATGCTTGAATCAGGATTTTTTGACAGCATTGGATCTGCGATCGCTTCAGCCCTACCAGCCCAATTTATCGGTGACTTGGCTGTTCCAAAAATCCATGAGTGTAGGTATGGGTCAGCAGATAGAGGCCGACAGAATCAACAATTTACTCTCCACCACTTTCACCGCCATGCAGAAGCTGGGAGATCCAGTATTAAGGCCATTTTTACAGGATATTGTACAGTTCCCCGCATTGTCTCAGACCATGTTGGCTATGGCTGTTGCTGATCCTATTTTAGTAGCTAAAATTGTGCAGCAGGTGGGCTTGGGTACGCTGATTGATTGGGCAGGACATTTTGCCAACTTAGGGGGCTACAGCCTACTTAATCAGCTTGCCCCTCAACTCAAACAGTGGATTCCTGGCCAAAATAGCAGCGTTCAGCAGCAGTATCGCTGGGCTTGTCGGCGGAATGCTTGGCGCTTTGGCTCGGGGGGCGATTATCACTAATATTTGGCTGGGGTATTTTTGAAAAACAGAGATTTTAGGCGATCGGCTGCTGCAATGGCAATCTG
>JAAFHZ010000157.1 GCA_013297675.1 Synechococcales cyanobacterium bin59.metabat.ball.084
TTAGTCTCAATGATTTTCCATCTTAGGTCAAGTGAATATGCTTTCATTGTCTATAAATATCTACTCTGGATGTACAATACATTGTACCCGATAAGGAACCGCTATACATGCACTATACTTCTACGCAAAGGCTGTGCGAATTACAACATAGAATTCCCGTAATCGGGGATAAAGCTCTACTAGATTTAGTTAACGGTTTATCAGTTAGCAAAAATATGTTGCGCTATCGCAAGAGTCGTGGGTTTTTCGGCAAGCTTTTTGACAAATTTGATGGCAGTAACGAAAATCGTAGGTTAATTCTTGATGGTAACATAATTGCTGGACAAGAAGCTCTTCAAGATTGGATCTTGGAACTATCTGACTCTTTAAGTATTACTCAGGTTGCTCTCACAGAGACACAGCGATCGCTTTTAGAAGTTCGTAATGCTGTTCGATTGTTGAAATCTCAGCAGTCAACATTACAATCATTAGAATTTCAACTAGAAAATCTATCAAAGCAGTTCGGTGATCGTATTGATAAATTAGAAGCAAAAGTTCGTAAATTAGAGATCCGCGTAGCAGCTAAAGAGAACATCGATAGTATTTTTTCAGCTTGGGAATCTGAACAAACTTATGAAAATCTACCTTGGTTAATTCAAGTTGTCTTTCTTACACAAGAAGTTTTTTCTAGTCCAGTCTCACTCTATGAATTACAATTGAATGACCAGGAAAAATATCGACAGCTTTTAACAAACAAAATTATTACAGCAAGCAAGCAGATGCCTAAAGGACTAATTGGTTTCGGTGAGCTGCTAACTATTTCTTGTCAAGAATTACAAAAAGAAGATATAGAGCTTGTAGCAAGCTTGCTTGAAGTTCGCTCTACTCATCCTCACCGTATTTTAAATACTCCTTATATTTTTACGATTGGTACGACGTTGGAAATGTATGCGCTACCAGAAGAAAGCAGACCCAATAACCCTGCTCGTCATGCGATCGGTCTATGTCACCAGCAAATTGAATCTATCCCTCGAATGATTGAAGTACGAGATTTAATTAAATACATAGTCGAAGAAGTTGCAGATGATTGTCTAGGTAAAATTTCAAGAACCTCTAAACTATATGAATTCTCTCAATAAATATACATTTGGTCTTGTTTTGACAGGTGGAGGGGCAAAAGGGGCTTACCAAGTTGGTGCTCTTAAATACCTTGATAAAATTGGGTTAAATCCCTATATTATTGCTGGTACTAGTATTGGTGCTCTCAATGGTGCAGTGCTTGTTTCTAATGGGACTTTTAGCCAATCAGTTCAAAGATTAGATCAACTTTGGACTGATTTGGGTGAAGCAGAGATTTTACAACCGAATTCAGGGCTGATGAAGCCATTGATAAGTTATGGTTTACAATCGACTGTTCCAATGTTCAGAGAATGGATACTTTCATTTCTTAATGAGATGGGTATTCTAGAAGATACAAGATCAATCTTTAATCCAGCACCGATCGAAAAATTTCTTCGCCAAACTGTAAAACCAGATTTGTTGCGAAATGGTACAGAACTCTGGATCACCGCTTTTCCTTCCCTTAATATTCCAAATATAGACAATGATTTACTAATAGCGATAATAGATTTTTTTAGATCCCGGATGGGGACAAAGGCTGATTGGCTCTGCGTTCAAGATTGTGATGATGACGATACCCTGTACAATACAATTCTCGCTAGTGCTGCAATACCGCTGGCTTTCCCCAAAAGGCAAGTAAATGGAAAAAATTATATAGACGGCGCACTTGCCGACAATGTGCCACTACGAGCTTTGGCAGCAAGGGGATGTACCCATACAATAGTTATCCATTTAGAAAATGGGTCAACATGGGATCGATATGATTTTCCTGATCAAACCATTATTGAGATCCGTCCCGCTCAGTCCATTCATAAATCGGATGCTTTCCTGATAGGAGAAGGCTCTGCATTATTTGATTTTAGCCCTGCAAGAATTACTGAATTAAAGAGAAGAGGTTATGCTGATGCAAAGCGATGTGTGGATAACGTTATTAATACTTTTACAGTAATAGGAGATCAGCGCACATCCAAAGATGCTCTAATCAACTCAACTCAATTAATAACAGAGGATGATCCAGTATGATTTTGAATGCACTTCTTTTGGCTAGTCGATCAATTATCAGATTGATGATAAAAATGTTGGTATCACAGGGGGGTAGATCAGATTCAGCTCTGAATTAAATGAAAGCACTAGAAGAAATATTAAATAGCTCGCCTAATTTTTTAGCCTGAGCTTTACTAATAGACCTTTTACCGTTAACTATCGAAGACACCAAACCTCTGGAAGGACTAAGGATACCAACTAAATCGACTTGCTTCATGCCTCTAGCATCCATTAAATGCTGTAAAATCAAATGAGGCGGAGTTTTTGACCATTTTTGAAGATCATAAGTTTTCTCTTCATAGTCACGAATAAGTTTAACCAAAAGCCGAAAGAGAATAGTTTCTTCCGCCGTCCGAGTATGTTTTTTAGAAGTAAGTTTTTCAGCAACAGCCAAAAAATGATCGTACTCCTGTCGAGTTTCAATGATTTTAGGGATGAGGCTATCTTGATTCAACAATTCTATATAATTTTCTTGGCTAATAATAGGGATCATTTTTCCAATTGCCTTTACTGTATGGTCGGTAGCAGCCACTCCAAGCTCTTTCCAATAATTAGCTCAGTTTTTTTTGCATGATGAGTATTTTTCATGGCAATTAGCTGAGTATTGAACTCATTGCAGCCAGCCATTTTATGAACTTCGCTGTCATCATCATAGGTCATCAAAAAATCCCCTTTCAGCTTAGCTACTAAATCAAATAAAGCCTGGTGATCAATGATCGAATGACGATAAAGTCTGCCGCCCGCCTTGATGTAAGGCGGATCAATAAAATACACAGTATTTCTGTTGTTAGCATTTTGCTCACAAACTTCAAAAGCATCCCCCTCAATGAAGTTAATCTTGTGCTTGACCTGTTCAATAGCCAAAATCCGTCTTTTAAGCGTTTCTGGATACCAACGCGAGGTAATGCCTTTACCGTTTTCTCCATTTTTGATGAAGCTGGCACCATCAGCCAAAATTCCACCTCGATTCACCCGGTTTTTGATAATGGTGGCAAAAGCCCGATCTTCCAGAGAGTTATTTGCCCGATCGATCGCCTCCCTAGCACTTTCTGCCGTCAACTGAAAATTCACAATGGACTCAGCCAACCATTCCGCACCACCATTTAAGATCACTCGCCAGACAGCAGCCACATCTTGATCTTTTTCAACCATGGTGACTCGATCAACCAAGCCCTCACAAGCAGCCGTCAAACTTACAATGCCGCCACCAGCAAAAGGCTCAATTAATTCTTTCCCAGCACCGCCCTGATAATGGAGCCATTGCCGAATCTTGGGAATCAACCAAGTTTTGCCACCAGCGTATCTAAATGGGCTTCTCTGTGGAACGCTGGAAACATTTACCACGCTTTGATTGTTACTAACTATATCTCTGGGTTCAAACAACTCAAGTTGAAGCATTGATTTACTTTTTACTGAAATGGAATATCGCTAATGGTCTGGGTATCTGGTGGATTATCTAGTTTGTTGTCTAATTTTTGCTGTAGCACCTCCAGAAAATCTTCCAACCTGCCAGTTTCTGGAGTAGAAATTTTGTTAATGGCTGCCCAGTATTCTGTATAGATGGTATCACTCAAAACCAAATTGAATCGATCGCCCTGTTGTTCGAGATCATACAAATTCCAGGCAATCTCAGCTTGATCTGGTTCAACCTGGGGCAAAACAGGGAGTGTATCGAAAAAACTTTTTTGGGCAACGATGACTTGCTTCTTCCCCCAATCCCGTAAAATCTTTCCTTTGTAGAGTAACTGCGGAACCAATCGCTTCCGAGAAGACGAAAGATAATCTGGGGTTGGGTAGTAGTCTGCAATCTTTGACCAATCAACAGAGTCCCATCCATTAGGGTCACTCATATACATTTCAAAAGGCTTGCGCACATTCCCCGAAATATACACAGCTTGTACTTCAACCGCCCCAAAATCCAGAACTTTTCCTCGATCGTCATAGGAAACCAGCACCATATCAATGTTGCCAGCCGACTGACCACTGGCATCCTTTAATCGTACTTCTGTCAACGAAGTCCATTTGGCATTTTCTCCAAAAAAGAATGCGGCAGCGTTCTCAGCAATTATCCAATCTTGTCGAAAACGAGTTGGGCAGGTAATCACTGGAGCTTGCTTGTGATAAATACTACAAACTCCCAGTGGATCATTCGCTTTATCCTTAGTACAGTTAGGCACCTTATTGTTATGGGGGCATAGTCTACTATAGCGGTAACGCTCTGCTTGCTCTGAGAAATTATTGGTGGGAAAGCCAAAGACCTCCGCAAGTGGATTGTTAGACATGCAAAACAGCTTTTGATTGGGTACAGTGCAAGTTCATAGATTACCATTGAGCGAAGCAAAATCTCCGATTAATCTCCCAACGCTTGGCTATGCCAGAGCGAGGAGCTTCTACTGCTGAAGCTAAAACGTCGTCCTCTAAGTTCTAAATTTACGATTGCTGAGTTAGGGGGTAAGAGTCGTTTAATGCTATCCTTGTTTCTTTGTCACGCTTTGAGCTGATATCCGCCAACAAGCTTTCGCGATCGACCATTCCTCCTGAGTATGAATTCTCAACAATCTTGCGGCAGATCTTTGTGTAGCTAAATCAAGATCACCACCAGTATTTGACACATTCAAGACCGGATCGATTTCCACTCTTAAAAAAGCCAACTTTGCCGCTACCGCAGCCCTGATCCCCGAATGATTTTCACCTACGCCTGCGGTAAAAATCAGGGCATCTAAACCACCCAATTCTGGCAATAAAGCCGAGATTTTAGCTGCTAGTAAATGAACATAAAGATCAAAAGCCAATTTTGCCCGAGCATTACCTAGCTCAATCGCCCGATCGATCTCCCGTAAATCGTTAGATACTCCTGATATGCCCAATAAACCAGACTCGAAATTTAAAATATGATCGAGTTCTGCCACTGTATATTTTTTCTCTCGCAATAAGTGCAGCATAATTCCAGGATCGATCGAGCCACAGCGAGTGCCCATCATGAGGCCATCTAAGGGAGTAAAGCCCATAGTGGTATCAAGACAAACCCCAGATTTAATGGCTGCTAAAGAACAACCATTCCCCAAATGGCAACTAATCAACCGTAAATCTTTCAGATCTTTATTTAATAATTGCGCTGCTCGATCGGCGCAATATTGGTGACTAATGCCATGGAAGCCATATTTTCTAACGCCCTGTTCTAGCCACTCATAGGGCAAGGGATATACATAAGATACTGCTGGCAGGTTGCCATAAAAAGCGGTGTCAAATACGGCTATTTGTGAGGTGTGGGGTGATAAAGCTTCGATCGCTCTGATGCCCATTAAATTTGCCCGGTTATGCAGCGGCGCAAAAATTGATAGTCGATCGATTTCTGCTTGGACTTCAGCATTGATCAAGATTGGCTGATGATATTTTGCTCCTCCGTGCACCACTCGATGGCCAACCAGATCAACTTCGCTGATATTAGCGATTACCTGGGTTTCACCCTGCCACAGGCAATCTAACAGCTTGTGGAGATCTGCTGAAAAATCAGTGCTGCTTGTTTCGGTATGAATCGATCGGTTGGTAGCCGTTGTTACTTTTAAGGTGGTTGCCTGTGCAGAATGCCGATCAATCGTCCCACGCCATAGAGGAATCAGGGGATCTCTGGGCAAATCTTGGGCAAATTGGTACAAACTTGCCTTGAGACTGCTAGAACCAGCATTCAGCACTAAAATTTTCATATCGCTAATCTGTAAGGATTCATGTAAAAAAGGTTGACAGCCATAAAAAAAAGCTATTGTAAAATACGATATGTGAAAAGCTAAAAAAGCATTATCAGGCTTTTGTACATCAATTCTCAAATTAAGTTTTTCAGAACAAATCTTCTACCGACATCAAAATGTGGCTATGAATGTACTTACACCGCAAGAATTGCACCAACTTCACGGATTTTGGCGAGCCTGTAACTATTTGGCAGCCGGGATGATTTATCTCCAAGATAACCCGCTACTTCATGAACCATTACAACCTGCACACATCAAAAATCGCCTATTGGGTCACTGGGGCACCAGCCCCGGCTTGAGCTTTATTTACACCCATGTTAACCGAGTAATCAACAAATTCAATCTGAATGCGATCTATTTAGCTGGCCCTGGTCATGGTGCGCCGGGGGTATTGGCTCCGGTTTATTTGGAGGGTAGCTATGCCGAGATTTATACTGATAAAACCGAAGACTTAGCCGGGATGCGTGCATTCTTTCGGCAATTTTCTTTTCCTGGTGGCATTGGTAGCCACTGCACCCCAGAAACGCCTGGATCAATTCATGAAGGCGGAGAGCTGGGCTATAGCGTCTCTCATGCCTACGGAGCAGTTCTAGACAATCCAGATTTAATTGCGGTGGTAGTAGTTGGTGATGGTGAAGCCGAAACTGGTGCTTTGGCCACCGCTTGGCATTCTAATAAATTCCTTGATCCCCGTCGAGATGGAGTTGTGTTGCCAATTTTGCATCTAAATGGCTACAAGATAAATAATCCGACAGTTTTAGCCCGTATTAGTCATCAAGAACTAAACAGCTTATTTCAAGGCTACGGCTACGTTCCTTACTTTGTAGAAGGTGATGAATATGAGCCAATGCATCAATCTATGGCCTCAACACTCGATCGATGTATGCAAGAAATCCATCAGCTTCAAGCCAGCGCCCGCAATGATGCTAACACTACTCGCCCCCTGTACCCGATGATTGTTTTGCGCAGTCCTAAGGGTTGGACAGGACCAAAAGAGCTAGACGGTCACAAGGTAGAAGGCTCTTGGCGATCGCACCAAGTGCCATTGAAAGAAGTCAAGAATAAGCCAGAACAACTGCAAATGCTCTCTGACTGGCTGCATAGCTATCGACCCACCGAATTATTTGATGATCAGGGCAAGTTAAGAGAAGAATTTCGATCGATCGTCCCGCTAGGCTCTCGCAGAATGGGCAGCAATCCCCATGCCAATGGAGGCTTACTGCGCAAAGCTTTACGCCTTCCTGATTTTCGTCAATATGCTGTGGCTGTCACTACGCCAGGAACGATCGAAATCTCGAACACCTATCCATTGGGAGTCTTGCTACGCGATATTATTCGGGCGAATCCCAATAATTTCCGGCTCTTTGGACCAGACGAAACCGCATCTAATCAACTTCAAGCAGTTTACGAAGCCACTAAGAAAGTTTGGTGGGGTGATTACTTACCCGCCGATGCTGATGGTAGCGAAATGGCTTTAGATGGACGAGTAATGGAGATCTTGAGTGAGCACACCCTAGAAGGCTGGCTAGAAGGATATTTGCTGACTGGCAGGCACGGTTTATTTTCTAGCTATGAAGCCTTTATTCATGTGATTGATTCGATGTTTAATCAACATGCCAAGTGGCTAGAAATTTCGCGCAACTTGGCTTGGCGGGCAGATGTGTCCTCATTAAATTTATTGATTACTTCCACGGTTTGGCGACAAGATCACAATGGTTTCACCCACCAAGATCCAGGGTTTTTGGATATTGTAGTAAACAAAAGCGCTGAAGTCGTCAGGATTTATTTACCCCCAGATGTCAATTGTTTATTGACTGTAGCAGACCGCTGTTTTCGCAGTACTAATCAGATCAATGTCATTGTCTCTGATAAACAGCCTCATCTGCAATATCTTGCTATTGATGCGGCGATCGCCCACTGTACCAAGGGCATTGGCATTTGGGAATGGGCAAGTACCGATAAAGGCGTAGAGCCAGATATTGTCATTGCCTGCGCTGGCGATATTCCCACCCAAGAAGCATTAGCAGCCACTGAAATTCTGCATCACGCTTTCCCGGATTTAAAAATTCGCTTTATTAATGTGGTAGATCTATTAGCACTACAACAGCCCAGCGAATATATAAATGGTCTGACCGATCGAGATTTTGATGGGCTGTTTACCACCGATAAGCCCATTATCTTCAATTTCCACGGCTATCCTTGGTTGATTCATCGGTTAACCTATCGTCGTCGCAATCACCATAATTTGCATGTGCGCGGCTACAAGGAAAAAGGCAATATCAACACGCCTTTAGAATTGGCAATGAATAATCAGATCGATCGATTTACCATTGCTATTGATGTGATCGATCGAGTGCCCAAACTACAGGTTGCAGGTATTCACACTAAAGAACAACTGAAAAATCGCCAAATTGAATGCCGCCAATATGCATACAATCACGGCACCGATTTACCCGAGGTCGTTAATTGGCACTGGAAAGGTCTAGATTAGAATCAGTATTTATTGAGCATCTGATTTTTTAGGGGTCTGCGCTTCACCAGGGTTATTTCATTCTAAAAAGAGACTTAAGAAAATTAAGGCCGGAACCAGCTTTACGTTGTGCTTGAGCCATATTTGAAAGGCCATTTTCTCGGTAAAGATTTAGGGTGAAATTACGTGCCAA
>JAAFHZ010000158.1 GCA_013297675.1 Synechococcales cyanobacterium bin59.metabat.ball.084
TGGAGTCCTAGCTATTTCGTGTCATCTGTTGGGGGCGCTCCCTTGGAGATTCTGAAGCGTTACATTCAAGAGCAAGAAAAGCCGTCCTAAAAGGACGGGATTTTTACCCAAATTTCCTGATAAGTTTCGATCGATCCCCCAGTCTCTCCAACACCATGAAAACTAAGACCAAACCAAAGCCCACCCACAGCGCCGAATACCTTGCAGACTTGCGGAAATTCCCGCGCCGCCGGGGTCGCAGCTTTCACCATTTCCACTACCGGCACCTGCACCACCGCCAATCAATCTACTGGCTCGATGGTGTGTATCCACCCCAATGGCTCCATGTCCCAATCATTCATCGAATCCTTGGCGGTGGGGGAACGCGCAGGCTCTCAGCCGTTCGGCAGGTTTCCCAATGTACCTCAGCGGGTGGCACATTGGGTCTGTCGGGTGGTGTTTGTGGTTTTCTAGTTGTATTCGTGGGTGTCGAACTCTTGCTGCAAAACATGCTGTATATCGGCAGAGTTAAACCGCTGCGACTCAGGGTTTAAATGGTGAGTCATTACTTCGTACACTTGAGGGGTAGAAAATCCAACGAGCTGCAATGTATCTTGCATTGTGGTCAGAAATTCTTCGTTATAGCCGCCTACATCCTTTTTAATTTGAATGATAAGACCGAGAACTACATTATTTTCAACAGGCGTAAGCGTTGAGTGCGGACAAGAAGAATTTTCGTGCTCTCTATAGTATTTCTGATTGTAGTGAGCGCTTAATTGTTCAGCCTCATCGTCTAAAGTTTTTTCACCAAACTCGGCGAAAAAACTTTCATCATCAGCATACGATCCGCCGGTCTCTTCGGGTTCCCCGCCCCGAAGCTCTTCACTATCCGGCGTTTCACCGGATTCATCGAAAAGTTCGCGGTACTCCAGAGACTCACTAGTATCTTCGGGTTCCTCAAGTTCTCTGTTGATCTCGAAGGTATTAATCATTGAGCGGATTGACTCCAATGAATCACAAGAATTTCGCAGCTTGAATCTTGCAAGATGTTCGCCGAGTTCTCTGTAGTTCTCTGGTGGAGCCTCGATTTCGGGGTGAAACTGGAGTATATCAATTATTTCGCTGATTTTCACGTCTACTAGTGATAAATTCGACATAGCTTTACCTCGGTTTGATTGAGTGATTTGAGCTGGCAGGTTTAAAAGTATGGCTCTGCTTGGATTTTTAAAAGCCATAACTTTTTGAATTATTTCTCAAAGCCGGGAGTGGAAGTGTTTCCCGGCTTTGGTTTAGTTGCTGGCCAGAGCTAGCACCTTGTCTTGTTGGGCATCGATCGCTACATTAGCCATTTCCCGACGGGCTGCCAGAAACTCGGCCAAGTCGATTTGAAAAACATCGTCATTATTATCAACCACTATAGCATTCAAACTACCAGAAATCGCAGTAATAATTTCATTTGTCGCCTTCTGAATCTTTATCCCAGATGCCTTAAGCTGGGCGATGACCGGTTCCAAGTCAGTGCCAGTAGCAAGCCAATGGCTAATGTAACCACAGGAATACTCCCCAGAATCAACCCCAAAATGTTGTAGAACAACGAAAGCCACCGATTCGGCTTCCAGCTCCATAACGCTTTTAGAATCATGCCCGGTGTAATTCTCACCGCAATGTAGCAGCGCGTGACCGAGTTCATGGGCGAGAGTTTTGGCTTGCTGTAGTAGCGATCGATTAGGATTCAGGGTAATGGTGATAGGCGACTTATAGCTACATCTCCCATTAATCTCCCCCAAGTCTTCTTCGACAACTCGAAACCCCTTGCTAGCTGCGAAACTTTTCAAAGCATTAAGAATACCGTTGTCATCGCCTTCTAAACGTTTCGCAATCTCCGGTAACGGCTCCCCTTCAGTCTGAGAGACATCGAAGACGGCAACAGACCGAAAGGATACTCTGACAGCATCGGGGTCTTCGGTGTTTTTGTGAACCATGGGGGCGAGAATTCTGATCCCTTTCTCGCCTTTCTTGACGGTGCGATTTAGCTTTTTCCATGCGTTGAACCCGGCAACGCTAGAAGCCTCGGGGCATTAGTTGATGATCAAGCAAGTATTGTTAAAGCTGTAGGAGTGAAAAACGGCCTGGGTTTTGAGGTGGTTCAGCCAGTTGTCTTGATTGGCGAGATTCTTGATTCCTTGCTCTAGTAGCTCAAAAGCATCTGTATTCTTCATGTGATTATTCTCTGAGATGACTGTGTAGAAGGCGGTGGGGTGATTTCTCACCCCTGGACTTGACTTAGAAAATGGTGTCGTCGTTATCTTCGTAATGCTGCTTTGATGCGTGGGTGCAAGTGACTTTGCCCGTGGTGCGGTAGTTGAAGCAGTCGATTAGGTAATTGATCGCCTCCCCCTTAGTCTCGAAGGAAGCACCAGCAGCTAGGAAGATATGCTGTAGGTGGTCGTAGCCGATCCAATCCTCCTGAACGCCTGGGCTACAGTCACAGATTCGTTTCTGGGTGACTTTGCCGATGTCTTTGCCCTCGTGGTAGACCGGAATCTCTAGCGGTCTGTTTATGGAGGTTTGGCCGTTGGTTAGTCTTGTGGCGATTGCATAGGTCATAATGAAGTTCTCTGATTTCGTTGAGTTTTTAGAGGCAAGGCGATCGATAGCCGTCAGAAAGTAATCGATCGCTTTGTGCTGTCTGTTTGCCTGTGCCGGTCAATCCTTGGTGGAGAGGCTAGGTCATTCGGTTGTTTAGGTGCGGGTGATTGATTTCTCAACCTTGTATGTATACATTATCGCTCATTTACATACGTTTGTCAATGCAAAATACATGCAATATACATATAAATTACTTATGAGTCGCGGTTTTCTCATCAATTAATCATATTGCTGATTTACATATAAATGACATACAATAAGTGAATATGAGTAGGCAATTAATAAAATGAATGCGACAGAACAGCTAGAAAAATCCAAGAGGCAGGCTTTCTCTGTCAACATCCCAGACGAAAAGAAAGAAGCTTGGGCGAGAATAGCTAAAGCCCACAATCGCCCTATGGGTTGGCTGTTTCTTGAAATGGTCGATCGAATGATTGAGGCTGATAGTATTCACATTTACAAAGACTCTGACCGTGCGGCTGATATGGATACCTTCACCCGTGATGATGTTCGATCGATGATTGAGGCTGCTTTGATGCCCATAAGTAATGAGCTGCAAGACATTAAATCACGGTTGGCAAAATCACCCAAAAAATAAGCCTCCAAGACTTTCTTGCCACTTTTGAGATTTTTTCGGTGGAACCTATACCATGAGGGGCTTTAACCATGTTGCCACCCCTCGAAGGCCAAAATTAACAGGAGGTTAGCGAGGTTTCGTTTTTGCCAGAGATGTCGGCGACAGCTATCGATCGAACATCAAAAACGTGGCCTCGATAATCTCCAATAAATGCAGGGTACAGCGTCAATTTACTTAGTTTCACCAAGCTCTCTCAGTTGCTTCAAAACCCAGTAAAGGCCAGAGTCAGACATACCCCCTTGTTTCCGTTGCCAAGCACCTTGGGACGGTGCCCATTTGAAACCACTGCCTTTGAGTATCGATCGAACAGCTTCAGCAGGTTTACCAGGGAATATTATCTGCACACGGTTTTCTAGGTTATTTTGGACAACCTTTAGACCAAGTTCGGGGTAGTCTGTTTCCTCTTTTTCTGCTTTCTCGGCACGCTGTAACTGTCGTTCAAGTTCAGCTAGTCGCAGCTTCATCGATCGAATATTGGCATTGTTATTAGAGAGTTGGTAGCCAGCATAACCAACGCGCCCAATGTAGTCACCAGCTAATAAGCTCGGTTCATGGTTGTTTTCTTGCAGCCAAAGCACCTTTTCATGGGTAGAAAGCTTGGCAGATTTGATAATCTTATTGGCCTCCTTCATCCGCTCCTGGTTTAATTCAGCACCTTCAATCTTGCGCTTTAATTTGGCGATCGCGTCTGGGTCATCGGAACTAATCGCGGTATTGCTTTCGATCGCTTGTAGCTTGTCCTCGTAGTAGTTGGCGGTGTCAGTGTGAGCAACTGATTTCCCCATCATGTTCCAAGCCTTTGCTCTGTAACGGCGATCTTTGCCCTCAGAGTAATGGCCGACGAGAATAGGCTGACTGAAGGGTATTGCTCGGGTCATGGAGTTCGATCGGTTGTAGTAACCCTCAGATAATTGGCGATGTCTGACGATACCAGCAGCGGCGGCAGCAGCGCGGCGATCGATACGCTCTTGGTAAACTGATCGACGATAGGCGATTACTTCAGATTCTGCCGGTGGCTGTGAGGCTCCCACTGTCACGAGTTCGCGGCTAGGTTCAGGATTTAATGTTTTGGCTAGCTCCTGGCGTGCTGCGAGAATTTCGGCTAGGTCAAGCTGGAAGACATCCTCAGACTCTGTGGGTTGTTGCGGCTGCTCTGGAATAGGGGCTGATTCAACTTTGTTGGTGTCCATAACCTCTGCCAGCAGCTCATATTCCAGCTTTTCGGTACGGCACCCGCTACCGTCATCCTTGTCCCAAAAGTCCAACGTATCAACATTTTCATGTGTGAAAAATTGCATCTTTTCGTAAAAACGTCTTTCGCCGCCCCAGTCTAGCTCGTTAGTTTGGAAAGAAGCACGGTTATCGTAGCTACATTCCTTAAAGCTGGGGCAAGGAATATGCTGGCGCTCCATCGATGCCTTAATCTTGGCGGCAAACTCCATGCTTATCTTTCTGTGAGTGTATGGCGTGTAGCAATAAAACCTTACTTCTTCACCATTGAACTCCTGCTTATGATGGATGTCCATGTCCTGCATCCCGTCGAATTTCATGCCGCTGAATGCATTGGTGACGGCTTGGACTTGCTTGGCGATCGGGCCATCTGTCCAAGAAATGTTAATAGTCTGGGTGCTGCTCTTGACCGAGAACTTGATACCGGGGAAATTCTTCTTCAGGGCGACTCGGACAAATTTAGCGGTTTCGGTGGCGCTGTAGCTGGTGGTCATGATGTTCTCCCTATTACTTGAAACGATTATTTGGAGGGGGTTAGGTGCCCCCGGTGATGGGGGCTGTTGGCGGTTATAAGCCGAAATGTCTAACGGTCTGAATGAACAGTGTGGTAGCTACGTCTTTGACCTCTGGGGTTGCTAGCGGCGTTCTGTCTAGTTCCTGGGAGGCTGTCTTATAGCAGTGGCTGTAGAGCTTTCCTAGCTTTCCAATATATTCGGCAATTTCTGCGCTTCGGCTATTCTCTGGCAGTGGCTCTGTTGGTTCGACCTTGAAGCCCATTGGTTGGTTAGTCGCTTCTTTGGCTCGATCGAACGCGGTTTCGACCAGAGAAACCTTGCCTTTGCTGTCGATCGCGAGTTGCACCCGCTCCCCGTTGGCAAGCCGCATAACTTCAGGGTCATTGGCTGGTCGCCAGATAGTAAGGTTTTCCCCGTTGGCGGCACGGGCATCGATTACCGAGCGTTCACCGTGCTTAGTGTTAACATTTCTTGGTTGACCTGTGATTTTAGCGGCGATTAGTTTCATAATGGTGTCACCTAATTAGTTTGATCTGGTTTGGGTGGGAGGCGATCGACTTACTTTTCCTAGGAGGGTCGATCGCTTTCCTTTGTCTATAACTATTATACAACAAGTAACTATAAAAGAGGCGCTTAATGTATTGTTATTCCTGATCGATATAGAATCAATGTAGTGATAAGCATATTATTAACTTATGATTCATAGCTATGTTTTATCTGTGATAGACTGCTAGTATCGCATTGAGAGAATTTTATAAGTTGTAACTCTCACGAAAAATCTACCCTGCTAATTCTTCAAAGGAGTAAAAGCTAATGACTAAAACCCATATCCCAATCAAGTTTAAACAAATCGCCAAAGATAACTTTCCAAGCATTCCAGAAGGTTCCCCGATCCTCCCACTGATTGCCGTTTCTGGTAGTAAAGAGGTTGTGGATTTAGCTGTGATTAGAATTGGTCTTGACTGGCTAGAAAACCATGGGGAGACAATGGAGCTGAAAGAGGGAGTTACACCGGGGAAAGGATTGAAGCGGCTTAAAGCTTGCTTGGAAAGAGCGATCGAACAAGCCGAAAAACCCAAAGCAACAACACCAAAACCAACAAAGAGTAGCAAATGAAGCGCATCGGGCTAGCTCTGGGGGCATTGAAGCCCTTGCCGGTGAGCTGTCTACTCTCTCAGCGGAGTTATCGAATTGGCTGTGAGCAAGGGGTCGCTGTTATTGAGGCTTCGGTGATCGATCGGCTGTATCGGTGGGTGGTTACTTTGGAGCTGTCGATCACTGTTGAGGTCAATGAGCCTCCGGTGGTGCCGAGGCGGGTGATCGATCGCTTTGGGGTCAGGGGTTTTGTTGAGAGCGATGGGGGTTCTGAGGGATTTGGGGATCGATCGGTGGTGGTGGAAGTAAAGCAATTACCGCGCCTGTTGATTCGTCGCCAGTAATAGATTATCGGCAAGTGCAAGGCGATAACTGCACCTGTTGGTGGTCAAGGAGGCTACGTTTTTGGCAAGAATTAATGGCAAGAGTGAGGACTCTGGCAAAAACGAAACCTCCCCGACCCCCTTGATTTTAATCAATACGAAAAAGAAGCTAAAATTAATAATTAAAAGATTGTTGGGATTACCAATATATTTTATAATTAAGATACTTATTTTTTGAGAAGACATTATGAATGATCATACAGAGAAATTTAAGAATTTTCACCAGAATCCGACAAAGGAAAATGCAGAAATTTTTTTTCGTGGATATTTTGGTAGTGATGAGCTTAGACTGTCAAGTATATTAGGGATTTTTAGATGTAAGGTGGTTCTAGGCACGTCTTGCAAAGATGCTTTTGATGCAACCATAGAACAGTATATTGACATTAAAAATCCAGGTAAACACAGCATTTTCGATTTGAATTAATTCAATTAATATAGACATTCATAAAGCTCAAGCGTGAGGTCTCCAGTGGTAAAACTAACAGAACAGCAAGCGATCAAACTTCACCAAATAGCTTGTATGAAGAGGCTTGAAAGCGCTATCGCTAGACATAGTGTGAGGTCTTTGGAAAACGATCTTCACTCGGTTTATGATCTGTGCTGTGAAATTAGTGGTAAGTCTAGCTTAAATAATTCAGAAATCCCAATTGTTCTACTCGGAGATCAAGGAACATCCATGATGAGAGCTTGGGCATTGTGTCCTTACGACTTTTGGGACATATTATGCAGTGCTTGTAATATCATGCCCGATGAATCATCGGAAAAAGCGGTTGAAATAACTATAGGAGAGCTAGCTCAAACTTTTTGGGAGAGGAGTAAAAGCTGTGGATTGACAGAAGTTATTCCAATAAGTGATCTGAGTGTCAAGCAAGCGATACAGCTAACTGCTCTTGGAGCAATCCGCTGGGATTATCAACTTAACGAAGGTCAGGGAAGTTCTGTGTATTCGCCTTTGTATACTCGTGGTTGGGGATTGGCTCAAAGCTCTATTTCTTTAGCTTTAAAAAGTTAGAATTCACTCAGTTAAAATAACAATTTTTTTTGTTATTTTTAAGTCTTTGTTTATCAATAAAACACAGAAATTCAGGTGGTATTAAAAATGCAAGATAAAATAGAAAGGCTAGCCAGTAGCATTGTGGCAGAATCGAAAAATCGCCCTGCTGACAAAGACTTTGTAGCAAGAACTGAAGATATTTCATTAGAAATATTGGAAGCAATAATCGGAGAAAAATCCGATGCCATGGGTTTTCTTAATTTGAGGTTAGAAAAGGAATTTAGACTTGTTGAAATATATAACGGAATAGTTCAGGAGCTAAATGCAATATTCAATACTGCCCATGGACTAGCACTAAGAAAATCTCACTCAGCCTATGTAACTCATGAATCTCTTGAAGATGTAGTTAGAGAAATTATTGAAGAGTTAGTTGACAACTCAGAATTTAAAGATTTGTGGGTGCGGCCAGAAATAAAGAAATCAGAATTCTACGTTGAAATTTAACTACCGATCGACCCCCAAAACCAAAAACCCACCACACCGGTAAAATCTCTCGTCATCACCGTTACCACTGTCATTGCCTAGAATCACCTTGATTGCATCAATCTGATGCAATTCATCAGCCAATTGATCGGCCTCCGAACCCAACTGAATGTGACAGATACAGGTTGATTCAATGGCTGTAAATTAGCCTCAGACAATAAATTGGTAATACTTTTCTGCAAATCGTATAATTCACTCAGAGCTTCTATAAGCTCTTTTGCATGTTTCTCTGTCTCAGCAATTTTTGATGCACGCTTTTCATTGGAAAAATACCAGAAATTGAAGGTAAGTGTCCGATAGTCTACGGAAGAAGTAGAGTTCTGGTGGTTGGAGTCAAATCACTCTCAACAGTGGGAATTAGTGATGGATATTTCGTACCAAGACGAGCTGCTTGAACAGACTCTGTCAAA
>JAAFHZ010000160.1 GCA_013297675.1 Synechococcales cyanobacterium bin59.metabat.ball.084
TTTTGACCATGCTAATGCCATGGTGGAATTGTCGATGATTGGTCTTACTACTCTCACTTTACTCAAAGCTTTACCGACTCAGCCACCGACTTGGCAGGTGATGCAGCGCGGGCGGTTGGGTAATATGCGTCCCGCAGACAAACCGGAAAACCACAGTTTTTTGGAACCAACTTTGCCGATCGAAGTGCGGCAGCTTAGCCGGGATCTGGAAAAACTCAAAAAAAGCTTGGGGGGTACCGATAACCCGATCGATTCTAAGCTCAGCGCTCTGCAAAAAAAATTACAGTCGATCGATCATCAGGGCAGCACTGCTTTAGAAAGGCTTCAGGCTCAATATGATGCCCAATTGGCCGACCAGTCGGCCATTATTACCAAGATTGCTCAAAAGCTCACTGATCTAAGATCTGGCCCCGGTTCGGGACAATTATCTGGTGCTTTATCTGGCCAGATATCTGAGCAATTGGCCTCTATGCCCCGCAATAGCTTCGCTGGTGTCAAAGGCGATGCCTCTGGCGATCGATCTTATACCTGTGATTTAGGTGGAGGCATTAAGTTAGAAATGGTTTTTGTGCCGCCGGGCAAGTTTGCCATGGGCGCTCCTGCTCATGAAGAGGGTAGTAGTAGTTCAGAAAAACCCCAGCACTTGGTGACGGTTCCTTCTTTTTACTTCAGCAAATACTTGATCACTCAGGAGCAATATGCCGTGATTATGGGCAAGAATCCAGCCTATCGCACCGGCACTAAATTACCGGTAGAACAAGTGTCTTGGCATGATGCGCGGGAGTTTTGCAGTCGCTTAAGTACAAGGACTGGCCATAAGTATCGTTTACCCACTGAAGCTGAGTGGGAGTATGCCTGTCGAGCTGGTACTAATACAGCTTTTTATTATGGTAATCAAATTGAACATCACCTGGCCAACTATCGATCGCGCAGTTCTAAAATTGACCAAACCCAGGGTGCTAATCGGCCTCGACAACCGAAGAACTTGGTGGAGACTTTGAGCGAAAAGACTACTCCAGTTGGTAAATTTCCGCCCAATGCCTTTGGTCTTTATGATATGCACGGCAATGTATGGGAATGGTGTGAGGATACCTGGCATGAAAGCTACGTGGGTGCGCCCACTGATGGCAGTGCTTGGGTGAGTGAGAGTGATAAGCGAATACTGCGGGGTGGCTCTTGGGATAATTACGCCCGCAACTGTCGATCGGCTTTGCGGTTTAAGTGGGCGGCAGGAAATAGCAATTACTATATTGGTTTTCGGATAGCTTGCGAGTATGAGCTATGAAGATTGTAATTGTGGGCTGTGGAATTGTGGGGGCGACTTTGGCCTATGAACTGAGTCAAAATTTTGCAGTGCAGGTGCTGGAAAGTCGATCGAGTCCCGCTCAGGAATCTACTGGGGCGGCTTTGGGCTTGTTGATGGGGGTAATTAGCCAGAAGGTGAAGGGGCGGGCTTGGCAGTGGCGACAGGAGGGGCTGCGTTATTATCAGCGACTGTTGCCGGAGCTAGCTGCAATCAATTTACCAGTACTGCATAATCATCAGGGGCTGCTGAAGCTGGTTGCTGATCCCGCTGATTTAGCTAAATGGCAATCTTTGGCTGAGATCAGAATTCAGCAGGGCTGGCCGATGGAAATTTGGTCGGCGGCGCAAATCCTCGATCGCTGCCCCTTCCTAGAAATTTCTGATCAGACTAGTGCCGTCTATTCCCCCGCCGATTGGCAGATTCATCCGGCACAGATGACTCGGGCTTTGGTGCAGGCGGCAGCGCGGCAAGGGGCAGGGTTTCATTGGAATACCAACGTTTTGCAGGTTACTGATGGGGGCGTAGATACCGCGATGGGATTTGTGGCTGCCGATCGGGTCATTATTACCGCTGGTTTAGGAAGTTCTTTGCTGACGGCAAAATCTGAGCAGCCATTGGAGTTGATGCCGGTGTTAGGTCAGGCAATACACTATCGATTATCTGGTTTTCCTGATTTTCACCCGGTGGTAACAAGTAATGATGTCCATGTGGTGCCCTTGGGTGGTGGTGAATACTGGGTGGGGGCAACAGTAGAATTCCCGGTGGGTACTGAGGTTATCCCTAGCGCGGAGAGTTTTGCAGAATTGCAGAGTAACGCGCACAAGTTTTTCCCAGCTTTAGCTACGGCTGAAATTTTAGCTACTTGGTCTGGCTTGCGTCCTCGTCCCGTGGGTAGACCAGCTCCAGTGGTTGAGCGGCTGGGGGGATATCAAAACGTGATTGTGGCCGCTGGTCACTATCGCAATGGAGTTTTGTTGGCTCCGGCTACTGCCGGGATAGTGCAAGAGTTTTTAGGGCTTGAGTAAAAAAAGACCCGCCTAGGCGGGTCTTCTTTTAAGCAGCGATCCAATCACGCACTTTAATTAGTGATGCCCAGTCTGGCTTGCGCTGTAAGCCATCAACAAAGCTAGATTCCACTTGCTCTTTGGCTTCTTCTGAACCTTTCACCATTCTCTGAGCAATCTCTACATGCTCTCGCACGCCTTTTTGCTTAGCTTCTAACAGGGCGATCGCCAGATTTACCCGCGCTTGCGGATCGTAAGGATCTACCTTCAAAGCCCGATCGGCTGATTTCACTGCTTTCACCGACTCATTTTCGAGCAGATACAGCCAAGAGAGACAAGTCCAAGCACTGCCCATCTTGGGAGTGGTTTCACAGATTTCCTTAAAAACCGGAATTAAGTTAGCAGCGCTTTCTCCGGCCTTGTATCGTTCGATCGCCGCATCAAAGGCTTCATTAATGGCTTCAGACATAATTGAAAAAATGAAATAGATTTACACGGCAAAAGATTTACCGCAGCCGCAACTCTGACTAGCGTTGGGATTCGTAAACTGAAACCCACCCCCGATCATCGCGTTGCTGTAATCTAGCACCAGTCCATAAATATACAGCAAACTCTTCCGGTCGCAGACTAACTTAAAGCCATCGTAGTCAAAAATTTCGTCATCTGGTCGGGCATTGCTAATATCTTCAAACTCCATGAGGTAAGACATTCCAGAGCAACCACCCTGGCGAACACCTACCCGCAGACAGAGATCTGTACCCTGTTGGTCGCGGAGCGCTTTGACGTGGCTAAGGGCTGCTTCGGTCAGTTGAATACCGGATTTGGTAGGAGAGGGAGCTTGGGTCATAATCTGTGGACTCCGAGGAAGACGGTTTGTTATTACTGTACCCTCTATGTTAACTTTTCTCTGTCTTCATGGTAATCGGCTGCCAAGATTCTTGACCTCAGGTAGAATTTGGGGGTCGATCGATATCAGGGACAGCATCCATAGACGAGGCTGTAGTAGAGAAATGAGTTTGAGTGCCGCCACCATCAGAAGGTTGAAACGCCTGCCCCAAGTACCCAATGTCTGGGAAGGTGCCAGGATATCTTTACCTTTACCGAGCAGTGGTGAATCGGCTCCCCACATGGTGATTTGGATGGATGGCTCAGAGGGGACTGCCCGCAGCTTGGAGACTGCCGATGAGTCTTTTGGCCATGAGGCTTTGGTCAGAGGGCTAATCAAGGCGATCGAGCATCCTCAGGGGCCTTTTCCGCAGATTAGACCAAAAAAGGTATTGGTGAGCGATCGAGAGGAACAATTTTACTTGCGCGGAGTTTTAAGTGACTTAGATATTGCAGTAGAATATGCGGCGGAATTGCCCATGGTGGAGCATCTATTTGCCCGCTTTGAAGAATTTCACCAAAACCGCGAGCCAGACCTACCGGCAGTTTATGAGCAGTTGATGCGATCGGTGGCCAATGAGCTATGGGATGCAGCACCTTGGCAGGTGTTAGAAGACCATCAGGTATTGCAGATTGAGCTGAATTGCTGGGATGTAGGCAGTTTTTATGCCACGGTATTAGGAATGATGGGGCAAGAGCATGGGGTGTTGCTGTATAGATCGATCGACTCTTTGCGCCAGTTTCGGTTAGCGGCTTGTTCGGATACCGCCATGGAAGAGATGGAAAAAGTTTTTCTGTCTCAGGATTGTATTTTTTGCACTTATGATATCGAAAATCCCAATATGCCCCATTTGGTTCGGTCTTCTAAAGAGCCACGGTTTGATGATGTAAGCTATGGCTCTATTCACCCCCTAGAAGGAATGCGGGCAGTGTTAGATCCAGAGGAGGTATTGGCTACTTATGCAGCGTTGATGGCTCTAAAGCGCTTCTTTGAGAAAAACAAAGGAAAGTTAGAACGGGATGAATTAATAGATATTAACCAAAAAATTCGGATAACTATTCCTGATACTATTCCATCTGATCCTAAAGCGGTCAATGTGACGGTTAGCACCATGCCAGATCTGGTACAAGAGCTGCGGGACATGAGTGATGACGACGACGATGATTGTGATTTGGATATTCAAGATGATTTGGTACCAGAGCATTCATTAATTAGTACTGGCGTTGTGCCGATGCATTTCCTCAAGTCTTTGCAGTCGTTGGTGCCAACTTTTACGGTCAATATGGATCAGGTGAGTGCTGATGGTTTGCCGGTAATGATGGTGCAAACTACTAAGCTGAAGGCTGGGAATATTATGAAATTTATTAATGCTGCTGGCGGTCTGCGTGGTCTGGCTTTTGAGGTGATCGAAGGCGCACCAGTACAGCTTGGGGTCGCGGCTTTGGCTGATGGTCAGTTGCAGTTGGTGGGAGAGTTTAGTCACGCCCAAGTAGAGCTATGGCGCAGTCGTTGTATTAGCAATGATTTGCGCTGTGCCTTGATTATTGCCCAAGGTTCTACGAAGAATTCTAAGCCTCGCCCGCCGATCGATAAAGATATTTTGGCGGTGATGGAAACTACTTTGACTGATATTGATACGCTCTGCGGTTTGTAAATCTAAAAATCGTCAATTCAACTATGAAGTGCGACGCCAAGGAGTATCAAGCTGCTGAGGCTAGCTAGTGATTGTGGGTAGGGCAAGGAGGCGCAGAAATCGATCGATCTAACCAGCCAGTAGCCTGTTGCAAATGAGCTAAGCCATCTTCTTTTTGCTCATTGATTAATAAAACTAAGCCCGCAGCCGCCTGTTCTTGGGCGCGGCGGGTGCGGTTAGATTTGAGGCGGTGCCAGTCAGACTCTTGAATACGTAGGCGTTCAGCTAATGCCTGGGCAAGTTCTAGAGTAGTCAACTGAGATAAATCTGGGTTCATCGATCGATTCCCTGCAAAATTATGGAACTCTAAGTTTAACACTTGCTACTTTGCTGCCCCAGATACCCTTTGAGAATCTTTGAAAATTATGACTATTGCCGCCCCCGAACTTGTTGAAGCTGAATCTGAAGTTTTTGCTGAACTAGCCGCGATCGAGGCCGAGGTCGATCGATTGGTGGAACGTTATGCTCAGGTGGCTCCGATTGTCCGAGAAGAATTGGCGGCTCGGCGCAAGGTGCTCAAAAGTCGGGCTAGTTCGCCAGAGATAAAGCAGGAGCTACAAATAGTCGAAGACCATATTGCCAAGCTCGATCGAGAGTTACAAAGTCAGTTGGTAACTGTAGAAGTTTTTTGGTCGGCGGTGAGATTTGGGGGCTTGGGTCTGTTGGTTGGTTGGGGCTTGAAGACTTGGCTGGGCTGATTCTATCCTTTAAGCTTCTATCTCAAATTAACTAATGAAATCAACTACTCTTGTATTGGTTTAACAAAGTTTGCTCGATCGAGCATAATCTGATTGCACTTCATAAAAACATAGCGTACTTGCCCTAACAACACATCCATAATTGCTGTTGAATAATCCCCAGTCTGAGCAACCTTACCATTAGACATGAGCTTACAAAAACGCCAGGTACTACCATTGCTAATAATCCCAAAAGTATCAGCATCAGAGGCGATCGGCTCTGTATGGCCATCCGGCTGTCGGTTCTGCCACTGACAAGCCTGCATTTCTACTAAACACTGCGCTAGCCCTTGCTCAAAATCATCTTTTTTGGCCTCAATCACACAGAGCAGCGGTCGATCAAAATAGTCTTTGCGTTCTGCGATTACATAATCGGCATGACCCGTCAAACAATCACTCTCAATTTTGGCACCCTTCCAAATTTTGAGATAATTTAAGCCATAAATGGCCTCTTCACAAATAGCATCAATAATCAATTTTTTGGATTCTTCGTAATTGGAGAGATCAAAAAGCTCAGCTAATCTCTCCATCCGCTGCTTGAAAAATTTGCTAGGAGCCTGGGGCAGAGCATTGATCACCCAAGGCTCGATCGTCTTAATGCCCAGTTGTTGATAAGCGCCAGCATAACTGAAGCTAGAAAAATTACGCTTTTTACCTTTTTTCTTGGCGGTCATATGAGCCTCAAATGGTTTGCTAGCAAGAGACATGCTTCATTTATACAGTAGCATTTCTTTTCAGTGATTAATAAATTCCGTCCATCCAGGACACCTATGAAATCTTCATTTTCCCTCAATCCAGTTCTCTGTTGATCTGGGATGCGTCAAATGCTGAATTTTACAACCCTTCTGCTGGGTTCATCTTCAGCATTTCGATTGATGCCACAACTTGAAAGGAAGATGTAGGCTAGCTCTAGTCTTTATTACTGCTTTTGGGGCAAAATTTTATGACCGCTGGCGATATCGTTCCCCAATTTGGTGCCGTTAGTCTGACCAATACTTTTCTTCCCCAAATTGGCTTAATGCAGCCAGATGGTAAGGTACTTGTTGCCGATCAGAATTCCTTGGCTCGATACAACCTGGATGGATCGATCGACGGCAATTTTGGCACCAATGGCCAAATTCTACTCAGCAGTCTCACCTTTTCGCCAGTAAATACCGTCACCGCTTTAACTCTTCAGTCCGACGGCAGCATCATCTTAGCTACTGGTCAAGATCGTTCTCTATTAGTTACGCCCTCTTTTATCCAACAGCCCGGTCTGTTTAAATTGAATGTCGATGGCTCGATCGATCAAACTTTTAGCCAAAATGCCCGGTACTCTAGCTCTGTAGCCAGTGCAGGCAGCAACCTATTATCAGTTCAAGCCGATGGCTCGATTGTGGCCTTAGGCAGCAACAATATTTACCGCTATGCACCTAATGGCACTCTACAATTTATTGCCAATTTAGAAGCCGCAGCCAGTGTGAACAATATTGCCGGACTGCGCAGCTTTGCTACTTTACAAGGCAATAAAATTGTCACCGCCGACTACATTGCTAGTGCGAATGTTTTTGACCTTTCTGGCAACAATTATTCATTGGTTCTCAACCGCTATAACTTTGATGGCACCCTCGATCGAACTTTTGGAACAAATGGAACTGTTGTTGGCGCAGGCTTGCCAGATTTTCGGGTGACAGGCATTACCACCGATGCCGATGGTCAATTAATTTTAAGTGGTGCTAATGAGTTATCAGGTGTGTCTACAACTTTATTGGTCAAGTACAGCAACAACGGCGTTCTTGATCAAGGCTTTGGCACCAATGGATTTGTGAATACCGGATTAATCGATTGGCGCTTCACTGCTGGGCAGAGTAGTTTGACTGTGCAACCAGACAACAAAATATTAATTTCTGGTCGAGACACCACCGCTATTCCGGGTGGCTTTGCCAACAATGAACCGTTTTTAATGCGCTATAACCCTAACGGCAGTCTAGACAGTAGTTTTGGTGAGGCTGGCATCCTGCGGACTGATCATAGTGCTGGAATATTATCTGTGCCAGCTAACGGTGATATTTTGAGCATTGGAGCAACGCTGACTAATCAAGCCAAATTCTCACGGTATCTGAGTGCCGGTGATTTACCGATCGATCGCACTGCCGCAGGCAGCGCCAGCAATGATCATCTAGCCGGTGGTCGGGGCAATGACTTATTCCGGGCTAGCGCAGGTAATGATACAGTCTGGGGCGGTTATGGTGATGACACGATCGATGGCGAGAATAATAACGATACTCTGGTGGGTGAAATTGGAGCCGATCGACTCTATGGTGCCAATGGTGATGATCTGTTACTAGGTGGTCAAGGTTGGGATTATTTGCATGGTGGTTATGGAGATGACACCTTGCTGGGTGGAGAAGATGGAGATTTATTGATTGGTGATGTGGGTAATGATTTACTGACAGGTGATGATGGCAACGATACCTTGTACGGCGGTGATGGTGTTGATACTCTCCAGGGAACTGTTGGTGACGATATTTTAGATGGTGAAAATGGTAATGACTCTCTGGTAGGTGGTTTGGGTAATGATGCTCTCTATGGTGCTAATGATGACGATCGGCTAGATGGAGGGGAGGGGAACGATAGCATTAATGGTGGCTATGGCAACGATTGGTTGGTGGGAGCCGCTGGGGATGATACCTTGTTTGGTGATGATGGTCTAGATACCTTAATTGGTGGCTTTGGTAAAGACCTCTTTGTGGCTTATGCTCCTATTAATGCCTTGACGGCTC
>JAAFHZ010000016.1:0-21093 GCA_013297675.1 Synechococcales cyanobacterium bin59.metabat.ball.084
AACCAGGTGAGAATGTCGTTAGGGTTGCCGACGGTGGCGCTGAGTCCGATACGTTGGATGTCGTGGGAGCTAAATTTGGCGAGGCGTTCGATCACGGAAATTAGGTGGGCACCTCGATCAGTTCCGGCGATGGCGTGAACTTCGTCGATGACTACCGCCCGCAGGTCTTTGAAAATTAGGGAACAGTCTACTTTAGCGGAGAGCAGCATTACTTCTAATGACTCGGGGGTGGTCATCAGTAGCGCCACAGGGTCGTTGAGGAAGGATTTTTTGCTGCCTGCTTTAATGTCACCATGCCAAAGGAATCTACGCAGGCCAACCATTTCGGTGTAGAGTCCTAGTCGATCGGATTGGTTATTCAGTAAAGCTTTGATCGGGGCGATATAGATGGCTCCGACTCCTTGGGGTTCGGGGTCTAATAGCTGGGCGATGACGGGAAACATCGAGGCTTCGGTTTTGCCGCCTGCGGTGGGAGCTAGGATCACGGCGTTGTTGCCGTCGAGCAGGGCATGGCTGGCGAGTTCTTGGACTGGTCGCAATGATGACCAACCCACACGGGAGACGATCGCGTCTTGTAGTCGAGCGGGAAACCGGTTAAATGCAGATTCCATGATGTTTTTTCCAATCCTTGATGAGCCTGTCAGCCGTGGCATCAACATATAATAGCGGTGATTTGCTCTTGATCGGACATATTAAAATTCAGTGCAGGGAAATAGCTGTCGCAATTTTATGGATATGATTGGAGACCTCATCCTTTACCCTGGTTTTGATCGCTTGCCGCTGAAGCTCCGACAGAAAATCAGCAAAAGACAGCTCTGGACAAAGTGCAATGATTGATCTCAAAAATGGCAAAATCTCCACGAAAGTCACATTCACACCAGAACTGGCCAAAATCTCCTGCGCTACCTCAGACAGCGACTGACCAACACATCTACCATGAATACCAACCACAAACAACAGAGAACTCAAACTATACTGGCTAACCTTAAACGCCGCATGTTCCACATCCTGTTTACTAAACGACTTATCCTTAACCTCGATCGCCACAAAAATCTGGCCATTTTTCTTAATATCAATATCAGCAACCTCCCTAGACGATGCCCCACTTTGATTAACCGGATGAGTAACACACTCAAACTTACCCAAGTTACCAAAATGTAACGACAAAACCGTGCCCACCGCAATCGCGGCTGTCTGACCCTCGATCGACTCAGCCAGAAAAGCCTCCAGAAATCCAATGATTTCTAAATGAGAACCTTGAGAACTTGGAGCCTGGACAAGATTCTTGTTAAAAGTAGCCTGTTTATCGATCGCAAACTTCACCGCATGACAAAGAGCATCAAACGCCTGCTCAGAAGTCTGTAATTCAGAAAGTACCTTGTAAACTAACAGTAACAAGCTTTTATCCCCACCACTTTTCACCGCATTCTCTGGCGAAATAGTCGTAAAACGCGCTGGCTTATTTAAAAAAGGCTCATTAGAACCACCAAACGCCCGATCTAGTAAAGTTCGCTCCAAAGGCACCACCACCTTATGGCACAAACTGCGAGCATCATACGCCCCCACGAGATCTGCCCCTGCCTGCAAAGCCAGTGGATTAACTTGTTCATCAGTAGCTTTACCCAGTAAAGCCGTAACCAAGATATATCTGAAAGTCAGGTGTTTACCACTCATCACCGTTCCAACTTCTTGCAGCCACTGAGTCTCAGGCATTTCACTAAATTCACCTCGGGCAACTTCGATCACCCTCCGAAAAACCTCGGTAGCAGCATCTCGATCTACAGTGGATTTCGGTTTATTCGATCTACAGTGGATTTCGGTTTATTCATAGAGATCCTGTAAATCTTCGATTTTTGTGACAAACTGGGCTGGGGTATTTCCAGTTGATCGCACCCACCGTAAAGTCTCTAAAATATCAATGCGCCGCTCCCGACGCTCTATCTTAGAAACATCAGGCTGACTGAGATTTAGGCATTGGGCAATGTCTTTTTGGGACAAACCCGCCGCTTCTCTCATCGCAATCAGAATCTCAATGATCCTTTGATACTCGGGTTCATGAATACTGGACACAAGGCGTTAACAATTTTTTATACCCGCAGATCTTGATTTAGAAAGGCAAATATGCCAAAATCGAATACATGAGAAATACAAAAGTTCTATCAGGTCTATCCCTTTTTTCTGGCGCTGGCGGCATGGATGTTGGCTTTATTGATGCTGGCATAGATGTGGTAGGTGCCAATGATATTGATCGAGATGCCTGCCTAACTTATGAAGCTAATCATCCAGGTCGATCGATCGAACAAGGCGATATTAACAGCAAAACCGACTACATCAAAAAGTTCGATGGTGTAGATATTGTTTTTGGTGGTCCACCCTGCCAAGGATTTTCGGTAGCAGGCAAAATGAACCCCGCAGACATGCGTAGCCAGTTACTGTGGTCTTTTGTAAACGCAGTAGATTTGACCAGACCGAAAGCATTTGTTTGTGAAAATGTCAAAGCCCTAGCGACTCTGGATAAATGGTCAGAGGTGCGACAGCGGCTATTTTACTTAGTCGAGAAATTGGGATATTCCTGTAAATTAGTGGTGCTGAACGCCGCCGATTTTGGGGTAGCACAGGCACGAGAGCGGATGTTTTTAATAGGCTTTCAAAAAATGGCAGGACTAGAAAATTTAGAATCCTTGTTTGAAATGCGTCGTAAACCTTCGCCGGTAGTTAGAGATATTCTGTTGCCATTGGGTTTAGCTGGTTCAGAAAATAATCAGCGAGTTTGCAATGCTAAAGTGTCGATCGCCACTCGTCCAGTTCTGCGCAAATCACCCTATGCCGGAATGCTATTTAACGGTCAAGGCCGACCACTAAACCCCGACGGCTATTCCTGTGCGCTCCATGCCTCCATGGGCGGCAACAAAACACCAATTATCGATGAAAATCATTGCTACTTTGGTGAAGAGAGCTGGGTGGAATGGTATCACGCTCATTTATTATCTGGAAAACCTTCATTACCAGCAGATTCTGCACCAGCAAGACTCAGAAGATTGACAGTAGATGAAGCACTCCGAATTCAGAGTTTTCCTGATAACTACGAATTTGTGGGTAAACAAAGTTCGGTATTGAAACAAATTGGTAACGCAGTTCCTTGTGGTTTAGCTAAAGTAGTAGCAGAAGTAGTTCGAGATTGTCTAGTTGCAGAGAAGGTCATAAACTTTCAAGATTCTAGGGTGAAGCAATTACAGCTAGCTGTTTAAATCGATCGAACACACCAACTAGACAAAATAATATCAGTACTGATATTCTAATAAGAGCTATTGAGATCGATCGAAATGTCCTACGATAACCTCACCAAAATCCTTGCCGACAAATACCCCGAGCGCTTCGCCACCTGGCTCCTCGGCACCCCCCAAACCAACGTCGAAATCCTCAAAACCGAACTCAGCATCGAACCAATTCGTGCTGACTCTTTGACCTTTCTCAAAACCCTCAGCCGCATCCTGCACATCGAATTCCAAACCCGCTGGCTCTCCGAACCACCCATCAACTTTCGGATGCTCGACTACTGGGTGCGACTTTATCGAGCCTATCGCCTCCCCATCACCCAAGTCGTTATTCTTCTCTTGCCTCCCAGCGAAGATACCGAAATCGAAACCACCTTCGAGTGCGAACAAACCCACCACCAATTTCAAGTCATCAAAATCTGGGAACAAGACCCCAACATCTTCCTAACAGATCCAGCCCTGCTCCCCTTCGCCGCCCTCGCCTCCGCTGAACCAAGCGAAGAGCTACTGATGCAAGTCGCCCAGGAAGTCAGTAAAATGGAATCCACAGCACAGCGACTAGAAACCGCCAGCTACATCCAAGTTCTGGCAGGCTTGCGGTTTGATAAAACTCTAATTAAACGATTATTCAACGAGGACATCATGAAAGAATCTGTAATTTATCAAGAAATCTTTGAAACCGGTGAACAACAAGGTGAGCAACGTGCTGAACAGCGTGCCCTCAACAGAGAAAAAGCGTGGATATGTCGTCTAATCACTAAAAAATTGGGTGAAATCCCCCCAGATCTTCGATCGACCATAGAACTACTCTCGATCGATCAACTAGAAGTATTAGGTGAAGCACTTCTCGATTTCACCAACATCCAAGATCTCCAAAATTGGTTGAGGGCAACTTAAAATCCCCTAAACTAGCATGTTTGATAATCTTTCCAAATTTCTTGCCCAAGAATATTCCCGAGACTTTGCCACCTGGCTAATCGGCAAACCTGTCAAGCTCACCGAGCTAAAACCAACCGAGTTATCTCTAGAGCCAATTCGCGCCGACTCTAGTGCTTCACCTTAGCCGGAGGCTTCCTCCGGCTTTTAGGTGGCACGTCTGATTTTGCTAAAATCCCGAGGGCTGATTTCCCACACCGAATTCCAAACCGACCCAGATCCTGAAATACCTTTTCGGGAGGCCGATTATGCTTTGCGCATTCACCGCAAATTTCCTCGCCATGATTTGCTCCAAAATGTCATCTACCTGAGAAAAACCAATTCTCCTCTAGTTTTTATTGACTTCTTTGAAACCAAACGATTTCGGCATGAGTTCAACGTGATGAGGCTTTGGGAACAGCCTACTGAGAAGTTTCTGAAATACCCAGGTTTATGGCCTTATGCGGCGTTAACCAATACTTCAGACCCGATCGGCACTCTACAAGAGGTGGCACATAAAATTGCTCAGATGGACGATCTACGCCAGCGGAGTAACCTGTCAGCGATCTCTGCCGTAATGGGTGCGTTATCATTGGACAAGGATGAAGTAAAGCAAATTTTAAGGAGAGAACTCATGAAAGAATCTGCAATTTACCAAGAATGGAATAAAGAAAGTAGAGACGACGAGCGCCGATCGATCGCCCTCAAAATGCTGGCAGAAGGCATGTCTCTAGAAGTGATTGCCAAAATCACTGGCTATTCCATCAAGCAAATTCAAAGCCTCTAAAGCACTCATAAGTATCGAATAAAGCACTTATCGACTCCACAAACCTCCAGAGTTGAGGGCAGCCTAAAGTCGATTAGTTCCGCTCGAACACATGGGAAATAAAAAAGTTCTATCAGGTCTATCCCTCTTTTCCGGCGCTGGCGGCATGGATGTTGGCTTTTGTCTGTGAAAACGTCAAAGCCCTAGCAACTCTAGATAAATGGTCAGAAGTGCGACAGCGGCTGTTTTATTTAGTCGATAAATTGGGATATTCCTGTAAATTAGTGGTGCTGAACGCCGCCGATTTTGGTGTGGCACAGGCACGAGAGCGGATGTTTTTAATAGGCTTTCAAAAAATGGCAGGACTAGAAAATTTAGAATCCTTGTTTGAAATGCGTCGTAAACCTTCGCCGGTAGTTAGAGATATTTTGTTGCCATTGGGTTTAGCTGGTTCAGAAAATAATCTATGATTTTCCTCAAGGATACCGAACTAGCAACGCCCTAGACCGATTGATGAATTATCAAGATGGCTATATTTATAGTATGAATGGCTATATTCCTCGTAACTAGTTCCTCAACTAAATCAGGTAGTATCACATAGATTTTTTCTGTTTAGTCAATCAATAAAATTTGCACAGATTGACCAGTAATTGCATTTTGTCCGATCGGCAACATTGCCAAAGCATTTGCCCTCGCTAAATTAATCAAATTACCAGAACTGTGCCCTCCAGCTACTGGCATAAATTCTTGCCGATTATTTTTAATTTCTACCCGCCCCCACAAATAACTTTCTCGCCTGCCATCCGATCGCAGATCTACCCCAGCCACCGCCTCTATCCAAGGCAACTGCGGATGAGTAATTCCAGCCACCTGCTGAAATCCTAAATAAATAAAGCGCCAACAGCTCACCAATGCCGAAACCGGATTTCCGGGCAGCCCAAAATACATAATTTGTTGACCATTGCGCTGGAAAGTCGCTATTGTTAAAGGCTTCCCTGGCTTTACCGCTACCGCCGTAATGTGAATTTCACCACCCAGCTCTGCCAACACCCGATCGACGTAATCATAGTCTCCTACCGATACCCCACCGGTAGACAGCACCATATCTGCCGAATCGATCGCCCGCTGCATCATTGCGGCCAATTCCTGCGGATTATCGGGGGCATTTCCCAGCAAAACCGGCTCACCGCCCCACTGTTGAATCAGAGCCGTCAAAGCATATTGGTTAGAATCTACAATTTGGCCAGGAGCCAGAGTATCACCGGGTTGCACCAGTTCATTACCAGTAGAAAGAATTGCCACCCGAGGCCGCCGATAGACCTGAACTTGAGGATATTGAGCCGCTGCTAGCACCGCGATCGCAGCGGGCAATAATCGAGTTCCTTGAGCTAACAGCACCTCACCGGTTTTAGCAAAGTCACCCTGCCGCCGCACAAATTCGCCCTGGGCCGTCGCTGGTTTGGTGATCTGAATCTGGTCGCCAATAAGCTGAGTATTTTCTTGGATCACAATCGTGTCGGCACCAGTAGGCAGCATTGCCCCAGTAAAGATCCGGGCAGCTTGACCCGGTTCAATACTTTTGGTCGGTGCAACCCCGGCTGGAATTTCGCTGACTACTTGCAACTCACTAATCCCTGCCTGTAAATCTGACCAGCGCACTGCATAGCCATCCATCGCCGAATTATCCCAATGGGGAAAGTCCAATTTACTCACCACCGATTCGGCTAACACTCGATGCAGAGCGGAATGCAAGGGGACAGTTTCTGTCTCTGTCAATGCCTGACTAAGTTCTAGAATTATCGCGGTTGCTCGATCGGTACTAATCATTTAGCCAGCCTCACGATCGCTGCTTTTACGGTGGCTGGAAGCTGACGCATTATTTTACCTTTTTCTGCATCTACGGCCACCAAGGCAACCGTAGCAGTGGTATAGGTAATGGTCTGATCTGCTGACTGAATTTCGTAATCCCATTTAATTCTTACCCCGTCAAGGTTCTGGACTTTACACTTTACTACCGCCGCTTCGCCCATTTTCAAAGATCGATGGTAGCGCAAAGACATTTCCACTACTGGTAAATCGCAGCCTATTGCTACCAAATTTGCAAAATCAATCCCGATCGATTTCATCGAGGCAATACGTGCTTGCTCCATCCAAGTCACATAAGCTCCATGCCAAGCATTTCCGGCATAGTCGGTATGGTGAGGATAGACGGTGATGGGGTACTCAAACCAGTTTTCGTTGACAGCATTGTAGGCTAGCTTTTCAATTTCAGATCCTGATAAAGAGTTTGACAGCTTAGATGGTTCAGGCATAGGTCAGTAGATTTTCAAGGCTTCCTGGGTTATGTTAACTCAATATGAACCCGGCATTTTATATGAACCTAAGGCGATCGACGACCATTTTAATTGGGCTATTGGCCTGCATTTTGCTGGCTTTCCTGGAAGTTAGAGCAGAATCTCCAGTCAGCCAATTCACTTCTAGCCAGCAGCAAATTTTAAAATCGATCGCTCCGGCCAAAGTTATTTATCTGGGCGAAATTCATGACTCCACCACCGATCATGCCGACCAACTAGCGATCTTAGAGTATCTATATCAGCAAAAATCGAGAGCTACACCACCCCTTGCGATCGGCCTAGAAATGTTCCAAAAACCCTATCAGCCCATTATTAATCAATATCTAGCCGGAAAAATATCCGAAGAGCAGTTAGTGGAGCAAACCGAGTACAAAAAGCGCTGGGGCTGGCCTTGGGAGAACTATGCACCCTTGCTCCGATTTGCCAAAACACACCAGCTACCGGTAATTGCCCTCAATACTCCTACCGAAGTTTTACGCAAAGTATCTAAAGGTGGCCTAGCGAGCCTCCAGCCCGCAGATTTTCAATATATTCCCCCCGCCGCTGAAATTGACAAATCTAATCTGACCTATCGTGACCTGATCTTAGAGTCTTACCGACAGCATAAAGCCCAAGCTTTAGCTACCAGTCCAGACTTCGATCGATTCTATACTGCTCAGCTTTTGTGGGATGAAACTATGGCGGCCTCAGCAGCGGAGTTTTACCAAAAACACCCCCAGACTCAATTAGTGGTAATTGCTGGTCAGGCACATATTCGCTATGGCTATGGCATTCCCGATCGAGTATCTCGCCGTTTAGCCAAAACAGTTCTCAAAAAATCGGTGATCCTCAGTAGCGATGAAACCTGGGAGCGATCAATTGCTAATTTCTTATTTCGACCTATCCCAAAAAAAGAACCGCCACTTCCTAATTGAAGTTTAGCGGTTCTCAACATCCTCTCATTTCGATCGGAAGAATAACCCTGATTTTAATTTGGCCAATTATGTTTGCAGCTAGATGCTACTTAGGCTGAATCAACTGACGAGCATCATTGCCAGGTGTGTAGTTAACTTGGTTGACACCATCATTTAAGATTTGAGGGGTCAATAGTACAATGACTTCTTGGCGTTGATTAGACTTGTTGGTGCTGCGGAACAGAGCGCCCAAGATGGGGATGTCACCTAAGATTGGCACCTTACTAACAGTAGTTCGATCGCTTTCTTGAATAATTCCAGAAAGAATCAAAGTCTGACCATCGCGCAATCTAATTTCACCAGAGCTAAGAGTCCGCTCTTGCAGCAGTGTAATGTTGCCATCACCAGTTGGGAATGTGCCACTAATCGCCGAAACAGTAGGAGAAACCCCAACTGAAACAAATCCGTTGTCATCAATCCGGTTAACATTGACATCCAAGGTCAAACCAGCATTTTTAATGATGGGCTTCCGGTTAATTAAAGTAGTAGCACTGGTGCCCGAACTAGTGGTAGCTTCAAAACCGCCAAAGACTTCTTGGGTAAGCTTGATTTTCGAGCTTTGGCCTTCTTGGACTACCATTGTTGGATCAGTCAAGATTTTGCCATTACCACTGATAATTTGAGCTTGCAAAGTAGCCAAGAACCTGCTGGGAATTTGGGCAGCAGTAGGTAAGCCATAAGTATATATGGCAGGAGTTCCATTGGTTCCAGGAGTTCCGGGTACTGCGGCTGAAATTAGAGCACCTGTTACTGGGTTGAATACGGCAGGAGTTCCAGCAGTTGCAGGAGTTCCCGGTACAGCAGGCGTAAAAGAAGTTAAACCGGGTTGGAAAGGGTTATCGCTGGGGCTGAGAGGTGCTCTGGCAAAAGGAGTACCGCCAGCCAGAGGTGCTTCACCAACTGGTACGTTAGCGATGTTGATACCGTTATTAGCAAAAGGTGCGGTAGGAGCGTTATCCAAAAAAGGTGCCGAACCAAATGTCGGTAAAGTAACGATCGGCTGAGAAGTGATCCCACTGGTGATCTGACTAGCTCTGGCTGGATTGAAACCACCATAGTTATAGACAGCAGCACCATTATCTACCCCTACAATACCGTTACCAGTACCAAAGGAGAAGCTGCTCTTGAGGTCATCAACGTTGCTGAGGTTAATATCAACAATTTTGACATTTAAAGCCACTTGGCGACGACGGGCATCTAAGCGAGTCAGCATGGCAGTAGCCATTTCTACCTTGCGTAAGGGGCCAATTAAAGTAACAGCATTCAAGCGAGAATCAGTGCTGATCGCCAAACCTTTCAAGACCAAAGGGGCATTACCTTCAGTAGCTTTTAGGTTCAAAATTTCAGGAGTTCTAATTTCTACTGTGCGGAAGTTTGCGGAACCGGCGGTACCGACGTTTTCGATCGTCACTTTCTCACGGGAAAGTTGAGTTTCGGCACCTTGAGTAGTCAAAAAGCCCGAAGCTGCTTCTACGTTTACTTGATTCAAACGAACAGTGCGAACTACTGTACCGCGAATAGAATCGGGTAATCTAGAACCAGCAAAAATAGTGTTACCTACTCTGTTAGCTTCATAGCCGGTAATTTGTAAAACATAGTTAAAAGCGTTTTCTACTGGCTCGTTTTTCAAATTCAACGACACAGTGGGTTCAGCAACAACTTCACCGGGTTTAGTGGCAATAGGCGAACTATAGGCTAAGTTCAGACCAGCGCTGCGGCTCAACAACTCCAGAACTTCTCGTACTGGTGCTTCTTTGAGCACGATCGACACCCGCGCATCAGAATCTAACTTGATGATCGGGGTAGCAGCATCAATACTCGATACGCTGATATCCCCGACTGGTGGAGCAACAGCCCGAGCCTTGGTAGGAATAGATGGAGCAGTAGTGCCTACGGGCAAGCTGCCAGTTTCACCAACTGTGACGCTGGGGTTAGGAACCAACGGCTGCTGATTGCCATTGCTTACTTGAGCTAATTGCAAGTCTTCAGCAACAGCAGGCTGGATAGCAACAGCAGCAACTATGCTTCCGAGCATTACTTGGGTAAAAATTTTAGTGGTTTTTTTCACGATCGAACTCCTGAGGCAGAGGTTTAGTTTAAAGGATAAATCAGCTATTGCTGATTATTTTTTAGCTGGAGCAGCGGCGGCAGCGGCAGCGGCGGCAGCAGCGTTTTCTTCGGTAGTCAGCGGGATAATTGCTTGTAGCTTGAAACCAGCCTTAAGCTTGGGAGCAGCTCCAATAGTATTCGCTACTTCTGTATTCGCGTTAGGATCACGTAAATCCGCCTTAAAATCTTTAAGAATTAGAAATCTATCCATTCTTTCTACAGTTTTGCGACGAATTTTACCATTGAGGGCAGAACCCAAGGCACCGTCATTGATTGTGCCAGTGCTAGCTAAATCAGGGGTGAATTTCCGTAATTCGCCTTGTCTTTCATTAACCAATTTGTTTAAATCTAGTAACAAAGTATCCAACTTTTTGTCATTGGCAAACAAATTTAGTACGGCTTCTCTTTGAGCAGTAGCCACTTTAAATTTCTCCTCAGCCTCAGCAATTTTAATCGCGTTATTTTTACGCTCTTGAATTTGCTTATCTATGTCGTTGACTTTAGCTTGCAACTCTTGGTTAGCTTGGAATTTAGGCATTACATAAGTAGCTGCACAAAAACCAGCGGCAATTAATCCAATCACACCAACTACTCCGCCAATTATTAATGGGGAAAGGGTCAACCCAAAAATCACTGGATGGTTGGGTGCATCAGCTAGATATGTCGTATCTTCTAGCTGAGTGGTATCTATTAGGTCTTCGCTATATGTCATGGCTTAATTACCTTTTGTTGCTGTAAAGTCTTCAGTCTGGTTACAATGCCTACTGCGCCTTTGCGTTCTAATTCTTGCAACAGTTCTGTTGCCGGAATTTGTTTCAAGGCAGTTTGTAGCTTGTATTTGACTGATTTAGTAGTAACTTCTGTAGTAGTACTACCCTGTGCCGTAGAAGCATTAGTCTTGAGTTCAACTTTTTTCTCTACTAACTCCGAGCTAATCAATTGAGTCTCTTCTGGGTTAAACAGCGGTGACTGTTTTAGCGTGAGGATAAAGCTGTTTACGTCATTAAAAGACTGTGCTTTGCCTTCTACTTCTATTTTTACTACCGGAGAATCGATCGTGGTGGAAGCTGGACTAGCTGCGGGAGTAGCCGCTGCTGTTGCTGCTGCTGGAGAGGCACTAGCAGATGGGCTAGGACTACCTTTAGATGCAACACCACTACTATCTACAGTAGCTGGAGTACCAACTAACTTAGTAGCCCCGGCACCGGGAGTCTTGGGCGCTGGTGCGGCGGTGACAACCGTAGCAGCCTGAGTAATAGCAGAAATCTGTACACCCTGAGGAGTGCTTTCACGGAACTCATGCATGATTGCTGACCAAGGCCGCACTAGATTAAAAGCCCCCGCCAGAGACTGTGATTCTTGCTCAGTCTGGGCAATTTTAGCCTGCAAAGTAGTCAGCTTAGTTTCTTGCTCTTTGGCTGCACCAAGTTCTTTGTCTAACTTAATTTGCTTGGCTTGCAGTTCTTCACCCTGCACTCCCAGCAGCACCCAGAAAGTTCCGGTAGCCAACAGTGCGGCAACACCTACGCCCAAGCCCGCAAAAATTGGAGCTTTGGAATAGTTAGTTGTACGAGTAGTGCTGGAACCACCCCGATCGGCAGGAGCAGAAAGATTCTGATACTCCGGTCTGTTTTTGAGAAAATTGATATCTACGTTATACATGTTTTAATTAACCTCCCGCATTCCCAAACCTAGAACAATTCCTAGACCAGGTCTTTGCATTAATGGAATATCTAAATTGGTTTCGATGCCCAAAGAAGCAACCGGATCAATTTGGGTAGCTGGTACACCAAGTCTTTGGGTGAAAAATAAGTCAAGTTGACCCAATCCACCACCAGGACCAGCTAGTAGCAATTGCTCAATGCGCAGGTTACTGCTGTGGTTGCTGTAAAAATCGATCGAACGTCTGATTTCATCGGCTAGGTCGGCTAATACCCGCATCAATACATCCATGCCCGGCCCAATAGTCTCATCATCGCCTACTGTAGTGATGTTGCTGACAGGGATATCAGGAATATTAATGCCTTGTAAAATGTCAGAGTTGCGAGTGGATGGTAGTTGCATTCCACTGCCCAGAGCTTCTAGCATTTGCTGAGTGCCGATCGATACCGTGCGATTGAACTGCGGCACACCGTTGACAATAATGGCAATTTCGGTGCTGTCAAATTCAATATCTATCAGTACAACTGCTTCTTGAGGAGCAAATTGGCGGAGCTGTTCGCGCATGGTGCGCAACAGCGAGAAGCTGTTAATTTCGAGGACTTTGACGGCCAATCCGGCTCTTTGGAAGGTTTCAATATAACTATCAGTAATTTCGCGGCGGGTAGCTGCCAACATTACCTGCATTTTATCTAGTCCGTCTTCGTCAGTAATTAGCTCTAGTTTTTGATAGTCAATATCGACTTCTTCCCGAGGATAAGGAAGATATAGTGCAGCTTCATGATTAAGTACCATGTCATGCATTTCAGCATCGCTCAATTCTGCGGGCAGCGGAATCAAACGGGTGATTGCTTCACGCATCGGTACAGCGGTACAGACAAATTTAGCAGCGATTTTGTTGTCTTTGAGAGTGGCAGCAATAAGGTCTGCTAGCTCAGCCTGGTTGACAATGCGGCCTTCTTCAAAAACACCAGCAGGTACATCTGCTGAACACAGGTTCAAGAGTTTTACGTCAGCACCCTGTTTTTTTAGTTGTACTACATTGATCTTTTCCGGCCCTAGTTCGATGGCCACACCTTGGCCACCTTTGTTGGAAATTAGATCTTTTAAACGATTCAACATAAGCTGTATTGGCTCATACCTACGAAATTCACAAGTTGTGTCAGTTAGCCATTGTCATTTAGCTATTCTTTATTCCGGTCAGATTAAAGGCTGGTAACAGCAATCTTAATCTTCACAAAACAAAACCAAGTTCCTGAGCTAGCATCTTCATTTAACTTACCCAGGTAACACCCCAACTAGAACAACAGCAGCAAAAAAAGATGCAATTTGAGAGTTTTACAGTTGGCAATCTTGATTGGAGATGTTATGAGGTGCCAAAAATCGTCACCTATCCAGGTATTTATACGGAGTAAAATCTGTAAAATTAGGTGTTTTAAAGATTCTCCGTAGATCTACGGAGGATCTGCAAGACTTTTAAACAAGTACTTTTAGTCACCAAGTTTTGCTAATTAACTACAAAGAATTTTAATTGCTAATAAATTAACCACTAAGTTAATTAACAATCGATCGGCTACAATGGAGCGACTGAATTTTTTGCAGGTCGATCGATATGGATGCCGCTACTTACCTCAAGACTCAACTCTCCATAGCGTTGCAAGCCGCCTTTGGGGCAGAGTATGCCGAGGCTGATCCCATGCTGGTGCCCGCTAGCAATCCACAGTTTGGCGACTACCAGGCCAACGTGGCCATGGGTTTAGCCAAAAAGCTGGGTCAGGCACCGAGATCGATCGCCCAACAAATAGTAGATAAACTGGATGTCTCCGCCGTCTGTGTACCACCCAATATTGCCGGGCCGGGGTTTATTAATTTCCTGCTGGCTCCTGATTATTTGGCCGCAGAGATTCGATCGATTCATCAAGATCCCCGGCTAGGAGTGGCCAAAATCTCTCAGCCGCAAAAAGTGGTGGTGGATTTCTCTAGCCCAAATATTGCCAAAGAAATGCACGTTGGGCATCTGCGATCGACCATCATTGGTGACTGTATTGCCAAGGTACTAGAATTTCGGGGGCACGACGTATTGAGACTAAACCATGTGGGCGACTGGGGCACCCAGTTTGGCATGTTGATTTGCTATTTACAAGAAGTCTATCCCAGTGCCTTAGATACCGCAGATGCTTTAGATATCGGAGATTTGGTGACTTTTTATAAGCAGGCTAAAATTCGGTTTGATCAAGATGAGGCGTTCCAGACAGCGGCACGCCAAAAGGTGGTGGAATTGCAGGCGGGGGAAGAATCGACTATTCAGGCGTGGAAGCTGTTGTGTGAACAGTCTCGGCGAGAGTTTCAGGCGATCTACGATCGGCTGGGGGTGAATTTAACTGAGCGGGGAGAATCTTTTTATAACCCCTATTTGGCTGAGACGGTGGCAGAGTTAGATGCTTTGAAACTTGTTGAAGTCAGCGAGGGTGCTAAATGTGTTTTCACTGAGGGCTTTACCAATAGAGAAGGTGAGCCGCTGCCGTTGATTATTCAAAAATCTGATGGCGGCTACAATTATGCTACTACTGACTTAGCAGCAGTACGCTACCGGATGCGCCAAGACCAGGCCGATCGAGTGATTTATGTTACTGATGCTGGTCAAGGCAACCACTTTGCGCAGTTTTTCCAGGTGGCCAATAAGGCACAGTGGATTCCTGCAAGCGCCGAGATTGTTCATGTGCCTTTTGGGTTGGTGCAGGGTGATGATGGTAAAAGGTTAAAAACTCGATCGGGTGACAATGTTAAACTCAAAGAGTTACTAGATGAAGCAGTCGATCGAGCCAGACAAGATCTCACCCAGCGTTTGGCTGCCGAAGAGCGCAGTGAAACCCCAGAGTTTATTGAAAATGCGGCTCAAACTACTGGTTTGGGGGCAGTCAAATATGCCGACTTGAGCCAGAACCGGCTCAGCAACTATATTTTTAGTTTCGATAAAATGCTGGCGCTCCAAGGTAACACTGCCCCTTATATGCTGTATGCCTATGTGCGGGTACAGGGCATTGGGCGCAAGGGGAATATTGATTGGAATGCGGTTCAGACTACCCAAGTGGTGTTAACCGATGGGAGTGAACAGGTTTTGGCCAAACATTTACTGCAATTTGATACGACTCTGGCCGAGCTAGAGCGAGATTTGTATCCTAATCGGCTGTGTCAGTACTTGTTTGAGCTAAGCCAGAAGTTTAACCAGTTCTTCGATCGCTGCCCAGTACTTACTGCTGAAAGCGCAGAAATTAAGGTATCAAGGTTAATTCTCTGTGATCTGACGGCGCGGACTCTGAAGCTGGGCTTGGATTTGTTGGGGATTGAGGTGCTCGATCGGATGTAAGATTCGGTTACTTTTTTTCAGCTCGATATAATACGGAGGTGGCTTGATAGTCGCCTCTTTGTTTTTAGTGCAAGCAATGCAACGATTTAATCTCAATATCTTTAAACAGTTTTGGTCGATCGCTAAGTTCTATTGGTCTGGCGAAGAAAAATGGCGGGCGCGGGGATTATTATTGCTCGTGGTTATTTTATCCTTGGGCTATACTAGCCTGAGCGTGATGCTCAACAGCAAGCGCGGTGAGCTGATTTCGGCTTTATCTGCCAAAGATGAAATTAGATTTTGGCAAACTATTTTAGTTTTTGTGGGTATTTTGGTGGCCTATGCACCGCTCTATGCTGGCTATGTTTATTTACGAGATCGGCTAGGCTTGCAGTGGCGGCAGTGGTTAACCAACCATTTTATCGATCGATATTTTCAAAACCGGGCATTTTATAACCTGAATCATGCTTCCAATATCGATAACCCCGACCAGCGAATTGCCGAAGATGTCAAAAGCTTTACCCATGAATCTTTGCACGTATTGCTGGCAGTGGTAGATTCTGGCTTGGCGATCGGCGCTTTTAGTAGTGTGCTGTGGGGAATTTCTAAGCCCTTGATCGGATTTTTGCTCCTTTACGCTCTGATTGGTACTCTGACTACGGTAGGAGTTTTTGGGCAGCCTTTGATGCGGCTGAATTTTGAGCAACTCAAGAAGGAAGCCGATTTTCGGTTTAGCTTAGTGCGCGTGCGAGAAAATGCCGAGGCGATCGCCTTTTATCAGGGCGAGCAATATGAGTCCGAGCAAATTAGAGGTCGTTTCTTAGAAGTTTTCGATAACGTAAAACGCTTAATATTTTGGGAATTGAATCTGAATATTTTGACTAATGCCTACGAATTTATTCCTTTTGTATTACCAGCGATCGTGGTAGCTCCAGGAATTTTTGCCGGGGAGTTAGAAATTGGTAAAGTCACCGAGGCGCAGGGGGCTTTTATTCGGGTATTTTTCTCCTTAAATCTGATTGTGGCGCGTTTTCAGTCTTTGACAAGTTTTGGAGCGGGCGTAGAGCGGCTAGCTACATTTTTGCAGTCTTTAGAAAATTCTGGCTCAATATCTACAGCGAATAATGCAGATCATCATGAAACCAAAGAATCTGCCGAGATTCAGCCCATAACTATTAAAACCACCACAGCCGATCGATTAGCCCTAGAAGATATGACCCTGCAAACCCCCAATGGTCAGAGAACCCTGGTAGCTAATTTATCGATAAATTTAGCTCAGGGGGAAGGCTTGCTAGTTCGTGGTCCAAGTGGCTGTGGTAAAAGCTCTTTGCTGCGATCGATCGTTGGGTTATGGGATACGGGCAGCGGCACTATTCTACGACCACCTTTAGACCAAATGCTATTTTTACCCCAAAAGCCCTATATGGTTTTGGGTACATTGCGCGATCAATTGCTGTATCCCAAGGTGGATATGGAAGTTGATGATCAGCATCTACGGCAAATTTTGTTGCAGGTCAACTTGCCAGATTTGGAACAGAGACACGGTGGATTTGAGGCGGAGCAAAATTGGGGTGAAGTGCTATCTTTGGGTGAACAGCAGCGGCTGATTTTTGCCCGCTTATTGCTCAATAAACCTAGCTATGCCATTTTAGATGAGGCCACTAGTGCCTTAGATCCTCACAATGAAAAGCGGCTCTATGAACAGCTTCAAGCATCTGGCATGACTTTTTTGAGCGTGGGGCATCGGGAAAGCTTGAGTAATTACCATCAGTCGATTTTAGATTTGACTGCGGCTCAAACTTGGTCACTCCAATCTGGCAAAATAGCCGCAACTACCTTAGCGAATTCCTAATTATTCCACCACGCCAATTTCGGCAATTACCGGTAAATGATCTGAGCCTATATAGCTACCCGCTTTCATGGAAATTGTCCGCAGTTCAAACTTGCCAGATCTGGTGAAGATATAATCGATCGGCACCGATAGCCAAGGCTGTAAAAACTCTGGCAAAGCTCTAATTTTTATTGGCGACCAAGTAGGAATTACTCCAAAGCCCTGACGCGCATTGTCTAATCTAGATTTCTCTACAAACTTATGATAAAAAGGCGACCACATACTGACATTAAAATCTCCGCCCATAATTAATGGCGCTGCCGAGCTAGATAAGTATTCAGCCAAGTTATCTAACTGCTCATTTCGGGCGAGAAATTGTTGTTTTGAATGTGGTGAAGATGGGTGGGTTGCAACCACCGTAAATGCTCGATCGCCTCGGCGTAAATTTTCAATAATAGTCGTATTATGATATTTTGGACTATTGAACAAAACCCTAGTGCCATTGAGATCAAACTTGGTATAAACTACTGCTTGACTATTGCGGCCAACGGCGAAAGGTAAAATATCCTTTAAAGTATCTAGCTGCTGCTGTCCAGGGGGCGTAATTTCATAGAACATAGCAATATCTGGATGCTCTTTTCTCACCAAGTCCAAGAGTGCCGGATAGTTTTGATTGTAGACCCAAACATTACAGGACAAGACTTTAAGTAATGGCGTAGATTGATGATTGGTGGGTAGATACCAAGTCAACAAATTCGCTGAAAGTATCGAGATACAGACCAATCCGAGCAATAATAAGCGCTTGCGCTGACCAATTGCAATCAATCCCAATAGTATTAAAGAGACTACCCAATACTGAATCTGAAAATGTGATAATCTCTCTATCAAATAAGTATATCCCCACACTGAACTTCCTACAGCCATAGAGACTAAGCATATTAGTAAGCCTAAAGCTATTATTGCCAATTTTTCAGTCCAAGCCATGTTGTTTTAGGTTCTTTTGATATTTTAGTAATAGCGTTATGTGCCCAATAGCGATTTGCGAAACTGACTAATAGCAGCTCCAGTACCACTTTCTTTCGCCATGGCAAAACATTTATCGATTATATCTTGCAGCAGAATACCCGGAAAATGCGGCAGGGGACTCATCAGTAAAATTTCTCCATTGCGGTACTTAATTCGGGGATTAGAGCCATCACCACGAGCATCACGAAGCTGACAGTAATCTTCCCAAGAGCCAGCAAGTCTTAAGACCGAGCCAACGGGGATTTGAATGCGATTCTCTTCTAGAGACACTGCTTGTACCGCAAGGTCGTGCGTAGTACTTACGGCAGAAACTGCTTGCATAATTATCACCAAGATCTAAGAGAACTATCTTCATCTGCCATCATAACCAACCAAAATCAAAAATCGGAGGCTTACTTAGTAAACCCCCGATTTTTTGCGGCAACAGTTGTGTCAACGCATCATCCTTAAAAAGGAGCCAAGCTGTTAAGCATGGGAATATTCGACAACAGCAACCAAGCAAACACCGCACCACCAGCTCCACCCAGCAAAAACATGCCAGTGAACTCATTCCAGCCATTTTGAGTGCTGAGTTCGGTAGGAACCTTAGCCACAGCAACGCTAGTTAAAGGTGGGCCGGGCTTAACGCTGGCATACAGCGAGAGGCAGGCTGTCAAAATGACCACCAAACCAATGCTTGCCAACAAACCAGCCACATGAGCATTGGCGGTATTGCGTTGGGGACCTAACAATGTGAAAGGGCCAACCAACAAATATCCGTGAGCCATACCGACTTCTAGGCCACGCCGACCAGCGGATAGACCTTGACGATAAGCGGGTAGGCCGCTAATAAACGCTTTGACGATACCGGCAGAGTTAACTGGGGTAGCCAAGTTACTAATTTGGCTATCACCAGCGTTTGTTACTGCTTGATTAGGCATATAAAACCTCTGAGTCTACAATGGGTGGAACAACAAGTCGGGAAAGAAGCGATTGAATTCAATCAAAATCCCAGCGGTGATGGTCATCCACAGGGTAGCCACCACCGGTGCAGTGCTTAAAAACTTAACGAAGTAATTCATGATCCTCCAGAATTAAAAAACTGAATGTAAGCCGAGCCGCTGCTAGCCCTAACGGGGAGAAACGGTAACTTCGGATTCTTTGGCTAGCAGTTCACCAGAAGCGAACTCTTTAAAAGCAGCCAATGGCCATAGAGGGCCTTGAGCTACGCAGCTAATTGCCAAAGGAAGATCGATGATGATTTCCTTTTCTTCAGCGTTGCCGCTTTTCCGAGCTGCAATGATATAGGCTCTGCCAACCCAACCAATCCAGCCAGCGATGTATAAGAACATCAGACCAGGAATAATAAAGTCACCTGCTCGATCGAGCCGACCATCCACAATTAAGTGGGGTAGACCTTCGGGACCGCACAAAGCCTGAGAATAACGCTCAAAGCGCTTCTTGCCAGATTCAGGATCGGTGGTAGTATTTCGGGCGGAAGCAGCGCGCTGCTGGAAGGCCGCAGACTCGCTACAGGGAACCAAACCGGCCACCTCGGCAGCATTAACTGCTGGGGCAAAGTTGAGCCACAGACAGACTGCAAAAATAAAAGCTAAAATTTTTCGCATCGAGATTGTTTCCTTTTGCAACAAAACAAAAAGTTTTATGTAGTAAATGCCCAAGGGCATCTGGGGTATAGAAGTCTATAACTCGCTGTAGTAGCCAAACTGCAAAATTAGGCTATGGTAGGAAAGCACAGAACTCCCGATCGTAAAATAACAGCAAATGCCCACAGTGCTCGCTATTGAAACAAGTTGTGACGAAACTTCGGTCTCGGTTGTAAAGAACCGTGAAGTTCTCAGCTTGGTAACAGCCACCCAAATCTTGAGCCACCAACCCTTTGGTGGCGTAGTACCCGAGTTAGCTTCCCGTGAACATTTAGAAACCGTCAATTATTCGATCGAGCAGGCACTCACCGAGTCGGGCTTAGATTGGACAGGCATCGATGGCATCGCAGTCACGGCGGCTCCGGGTCTGGTTGGCTCCCTGCTGATTGGGATCACCGCAGCCAAAACCCTGGCAATGATTTACGGGAAGCCACTAATCGGCGTGCATCACTTAGAAGGCCACATCTACGCTAACTACCTCAGCGAACCAGATTTACAGCCACCCTTCTTGAGCCTGCTGGTTTCGGGCGGACACACTAGTTTGATTCATGTGAAAGAATGCGGGGTCTACGAAATTTTAGGTGAAACGCGAGATGATGCAGCGGGCGAAGCTTTCGATAAAGTGGCCAGATTGCTCAAGTTAGAGTATCCAGGCGGGCCAGTGATCGATCGACTGGCTAAATCTGGCGATCCCCTAAAATACCCTTTGCCTCAAGGCAATGTTTCTCTACCCGCTGGGGGATTCCATCCCTACGACACCAGTTTTAGTGGCTTAAAAACAGCGGTACTCAGGTTAGTACAAAAGCTAGAAACCACCGAGACAGAGATGCCAGTGGCAGATATTGCCGCCAGCTTTCAGCAGAGCGTGGCGCTGGCTTTAACTAAGCGAGTCAGTAACTGCGTGCGAGATTTTGGCCTGAAGACGGTAACTGTCGGGGGCGGGGTCGCCGCCAATACTGGGTTACGCCAGCATTTACAACAGGCCGCCGCGCAACAGGGCTGGCGGGTGATTTTTCCGCCGATGAAGTTTTGTACAGACAATGCAGCGATGATTGGTTGTGCGGCAGCAGAACATTTACGGTTGGGTCATCGATCGAGCTTAAACTTAGCTGTCCAATCGCGGCTACCCATTACTGAGGTGATGCGCCTCTACGAAACCTAGGCAATTTTGCAGCTCAGAACTAATATACTTAATTCTCGAAAGTGCCAGCGA
>JAAFHZ010000016.1:21103-48788 GCA_013297675.1 Synechococcales cyanobacterium bin59.metabat.ball.084
CCAGCGAAACTATCGATCGAGAATTGGGAATATTGGGAGCAGCCTGCTGTCCAAATAATTTTTAGAGAACAATGAAATGGAACGAGTTAAGGGCATTGTGCAGCAGGGATATCGAGTGGCTTCGGGTTTGACCGATAATTCTCCTTATCCAGCCGGGACGATCGAACTGCAAATCCCCCATTTTTTAGCTTTGGGCTTGGATCTACGCAATTATTATCCCGGCACTTTAAATGTGAATATTGCCCCTCAGCAATTACAGATATTAGAGGCTACACATTGTTTCAGAGATGTGGTTTGGCTGGAAGGTTTTGGCTGCGAAACTTTCTCTTTTTGCCATTGCACAGTGCAGTTTGCCCAGCAAAATCATGAGGGCTGGATCTACTACCCGCATCCCGAAACCAAAATCAACCATGCACAACCAGCAAACTTGGTGGAGGTTTTGGCTCCCCATATTCCAGGAATTGCCTATGGAGACGAAGTGTGTTTATTGACTCGCAAGGCAGAGGTACAAATAGCCTAGAAGTTAATGGATGTGATGCTCTCAAAATGTTTGTACAACATCCACGCTATGGAATTTCCATAGAGAGAAAGGAAGAGAAACGATATACTCAATACATTGTCTAACAACATTTACAGCACTAGCTCATGCAAAATTTTGATTGTTTTCTGCTAAACTAAGAGGCCAGCACCCCTTGCGTAAGCAGCCAATAAGTATCTACACTCAAACCAGGATGAGCTATGACTGAGAAACCCAGAAAGTTGATCAGGTGGAATGAAGATAAAAACAACTTACTACAAGTAGAACGAGGCTTAAGATTTGAAGTGGTGTCATCTGCCATCGAAGAAGGTAGAATCCTAGATATTGTGGCTCATCCCAATCAGGAGAAGTATCCTAATCAAAAACTATTTATCATTGAAATAAATCAATATGTCTATGTGATACCATTTGTGGAGAACGAGCAGGAAGTTTTCCTCAAAACGATTATTCCTAGTCGTAAGATGACGAAAAAGTACTTAGGAGATTAACATAATGTCACCCTTAGATTTAGAAGAGCAAGAAATTATAGAGTCGCTTGAAAATGGTGAATGGCAATCAGTGCCTAACGTAGCACAAGAAATTCAAAGATATCAAAGCTATGCTCAAGCAGCAAACTTAGAAAGTATCAGTATTGATCTACCAACCAGTGATTTTCAGTCATTAAGTGTTTTAGCGGAACAAACAGGCATCTCAGTTAAATTACTGATGGCTAATGTTCTTCATCAGTATATCATCCATCAATCATCAGTCCAACCATAGTAATCATGAATTAAAGCTGAAACAGGTCATAGAGATTGAGCTTGTACAGATCCACATCACTCTCTGCTAAAGTAAAAGGCAAGCACCTCTTGCGCCAGCAGCCAAAACCATGGATACCAAAGCATTTAAGCGATCGCTCAACCACTCCGAAAACTACCATCGCAAAGGCTTTGGCCACCAAGCAGAAGTCAACATTGCCCTGGAATCGGAGTACCAGAGCGACCTGATCCAGAAAATTCGCGCCAACAGTTATACCCTCACTCAAGGCAATGTTACTATCAAACTCGCCGAATCCTTCGGCTTTTGCTGGGGCGTAGAGCGTGCCGTTGCCATGGCCTACGAAACCCGCCAGCACTTTCCGACCCAAGATATCTGGATCACTAACGAAATTATCCATAATCCTTCGGTAAACCAGCGATTAAAAGAAATGAACGTAGGCTTCATCGAAGTACAGCAGGGCAAAAAAGACTTTGGCGTAGTCGGTGAAAAAGATGTAGTGATTTTGCCCGCATTTGGCGCCAGCGTCCAAGAAATGCAGTTACTGAACGACAAAGGTTGCACCATTGTTGATACTACCTGTCCCTGGGTTTCCAAAGTCTGGAACACTGTCGAAAAACACAAAAAAAACGACCACACTTCGATCGTTCACGGTCAATATAAACACGAAGAAACGGTCGCTACCATCTCATTTGCCAACAAGTACTTAGTAGTCCTGAACATGGCCGAAGCCAGATACGTTTGTGACTATATTTTGAACGGCGGCGATAAACAACAGTTCCTGACCAAATTTAGCAATGCTTGCTCCGCAGGCTTCGACCCCGATGTAGACCTAGAGCGCGTCGGCATCGCCAACCAAACCACCATGCTCAAAACCGAAACCGAAGAAATTGGCAAACTCTTTCAGCTCACCATGCTGCGCAAATACAACCCAGTAGAAATCAACGATCATTTTCTCAGCTTCAACACTATCTGTGATGCCACCCAAGAGCGCCAAGATGCTATGTTCCAGCTCGTTGAAGAAAAGATTGACCTGATGATGGTCATTGGAGGCTTTAACTCCTCTAACACCACCCACCTGCAAGAAATCTCGATCGATCGCGCCATTCCTTCTTACCATATCGACAGCGCCGATCGCATTTTGGCCGATTATCGCCTAGAGCACAAACCCCTCAAACAAGATCTGGTAATCAGTGACAACTGGCTGCCCGCAGGCCACATCACTGTCGGCATTACCTCGGGAGCCTCTACCCCCGATAAAGTGGTAGAAGAAGTAATCGAAAAGATTTTTGCAGCCAAAGGCTAAGCATCTAGCAGCTTGCTCCTAGCTTTGGCATCTTCATTTAGCCAGCCCTCGATCGTCTGCTGTAACTGCTCAATTTTCACCGGCTTAGACAGAAAATCATTCATGCCAGAGGCGATCGCTTGCTCTAAGTCAGCTTTCATTGCACTAGCTGTGAGCGCCACAATCACTGTACTGCGCCGCTTATCGGGCAAGCGGCGAATCAAAATTGTAGTCTCATAGCCGTCCAAGACCGGCATATGGCAATCCATCAAAATCATGTCGTAGTGCTTCTGATTGAGCTTTTCTAGGACTTCTTGACCATTTCCGGCCACATCTACCTGATACCCCAGCTTCGCCAACTGACGCAGCGCCACCTTTTGATTAATCAAATTATCTTCGGCCAATAGAATCTGATGATTCTCCTTAATTGATACCGGGTAAGGTGTGGAAGTGGCGGCAGCAGCATTAGTTGTTTTAACCGCGTGTTGATCCACTGGCAACACCATTTCTTGGCAAAGCGTTGCTAAGCGAGTAGACTTAATCGGCTTGAAAATGTAGCTGACTTTTTCCCCCAATCTGGCATGAGCTGACTCATAGCGATCGAAGGTAGTCATCACAATGGTGGGCACCTGTCGCTCTACCAATAGATCCACAATTTCCTGATTGGTGCCCATACTCCAATCTACCAAAGCTAGCTGGGGTCTTTCGCTGTCATCAATGACCCGCATTCCCCATTCTTCTACAACTTTAGTGAGTGCCTCTGCCCGATGCGGCCAATCATCAAAAATTGATAGCGATACTCCTCGTAAAGTAGGAATCGACATACTAACGGGCACCGATAAAGTCAGCAGATCCACCTCAATCCAAAAAGCCGATCCTTGCCCCGGCAGACTGTCCACCCCAATTTTGCCCCCCATTAAATCCATCAACCGCTGACAAATTGCCAAACCCAAACCAGTCCCGCCATATTGACGAGTAGTGGAAGCATCTGCCTGGGAAAAAGACTGAAATAGTTTTTGCTGATTTTCAGGTGAAATACCAATGCCGGTATCTGTCACCGTAATTTTAATGGTGGTGTTAGTCTTGTCACAAAACAGTGGCCGCACATCCACTGTCACTCCACCCTGATCAGTAAACTTAATGGCATTACCAATCAGGTTGGTTAATACCTGCTGCAAACGAGTGGGATCGCCTTTAACTAAGCGTGGGGTGTGGGTTTCGATCCAGTAGCTGAGATTCAACTCTTTACTGTGAGCACGATTAGCTAAAATTTCCATCACCTGCTCAATTAGTTCTTTAAGATCAAATTTGATCGATTCTAGCTGCATTTCCCCAGATTCTAATTTAGAAAAATCCAATATTTCATTGATAATTTTCAGTAAATGATCGGCACTAACTTTAATCGTCGATACAAAATCTTCTTGATCACTATTCAAGGGCGTATCTAATAATAAATTAGTTAATCCTACCACCGCATTCATTGGGGTGCGAATTTCGTGGCTCATGTTAGCCAAAAAGGCACTTTTAATACTGGCAGCAGCTTCTGCCAACTGGCGGGCTTTGTCGAGAGCGATGTTTTGCTTGGTTAGTTCTTGACGACGCTGAACTTCCAAATCTAAAATCAGTGACTGCATATGCTTACTAGAAGTCACATCTTCGACTACCAATAATACTCCAGAAATAGGCTTGTTCTCAGTTGGTTCTTGAGCTTCGGTACCAAAGCCACTTTGTAACACCCGCCAATCGAGCAACGGCTCCATCCGCAAGCTAAAAAACTGTTCACCTCGTTGAATTTCTTTGATTGCTACATAGTTACCGCTCTGGAGCTGATGCACATTGGTATCCCATTCACTGCGGCTGAGCCATTGAGGCACCAAACACCGATCGATGTTTTCCCCGACGCTAGTTTGCACCACCCGAGCGGCAACTGAATTGCAGAACCAAATTTGACCATCTAGCTCTACAGCCAGCAGTCCCAAAGATAAACTATGAGTAATCGCAGCGCGGGCAGACTGAGCACGACCAAAGTTTTCGGCCAAGGAAGCCAACTTGGCCACCTTGCTAAAAGAGGGCAAATCTGGCGAAATCGCTGGTGAATTTTGTTGGGAAATTAGATCTACTTGGTGAGCGCGCCACAGCTGGAGAATCTGCCGCTCGATCGAAGCATCAATATACATTTTTTCACTAAAAGCCACACCCACTCCAGTCAAACCAATCAAAATCAAGGGTGTAGCTACCCACAGCAATACATTCAAATACAAGCCGCTTACCGCCAACAGCAACCAACCACCTGCCGCCAAAATCACTACTAACAAACGACGACCTTGGCCATAATAACTCAATCTCCAGCTTAAGGTATGGCTAATTACTACCAATAACAATAGCAACAACCACTTGGGCAAAGTTTGTAAACCACGATTACGCAACAAGTTATCAACAATGGTGGCCTGAAGATGAATGCCATTAGCACTGCTATAGCGATCGAACGGTGTCCCCATCCGGTCAATACCCTGGGCGGTGATGCCCACAATCAAGATTTTGCCACTTAATTTGGTGGCATCAAACTTAGGATCTAAAACTTGGGCAAAAGAATAGTTAGGGATTTTGGGTGCGGCCTGCCGCCAGTTCACCCACAGATCCTGAGGATAATCAGGGCCGGGTGGAATCAGTTTACTGGCTCGGACTACCGCCAAACCAAAAGCCACATCATTTTGCTGAAAAAGCTGCACCGATCGCACCAAACCATCACTGTCTTCTATCCGGCGCACATGCCCTACCTTTGCTGCCGCTTGTCGCAATTTAGCGTTAGATAACATCGGTAGATCTCTGGTCTGCCAGTCATCTGCTACAACCACAGTTGATTTTTTCATTTCTTCGGTCAAGGCTGTACCTACATCACTTTTCTCGCTAATCGGAAAAGTAATAGCTATAACTGCCGGTTTAGCTGGTTGCAGCTTTTTCAATAAGTCCACATACTTTTGGTGTGGCCAGGGAATAGATCCTAGCTGATCGACACTAGCATCATCGATCGAAATAGTTACAATCCGCTTATCTAAAGCTTGCTCCCCGCGCATTCGGAACAGTTGACGATAAGCAATAAATTCAAACTGCTGCCATGCCCCCAACTCAAACAACAAAATCACTGCTCCCGCCGCGATCGATCCGGGCAACCACCGCCAGCTAGATTTAATGGTGCTAGCCAGAAATTTTGGTAGTTTGCCCGCAGTTGGTTGCTTCACGGTGGTTTGGTCACAAATGGGTGAGTAAAATAGCTACATGCCGGTTAAGATGTCTGCTACTAAAGTATTGGCGATCGTGTCAGTCACAATGGCGTGACCAATTTTGGTAGGAAGTACAAAGCGCACTCGGCCAGCCTGCACTTTTTTGTCTAAAAAGAGGGCGGCCACAATTTGATCAATTTCCATGCCTATCGGGAGCTGCGTGGGTAATCCAGTTTTTTGAATTACGGCATCTTGGCGATCGGTATCGGCCTGACTCCACATCTGAGCAGCCACTGCTAGCTTGCCTGCTGCGACCATCCCGATCGCCACCGCTTCGCCATGGTTGACTACTTTGTAACCAGTGAGGCTTTCTACCGCATGACCAATGGTATGACCGTAGTTCAAAATCGCTCTCAGTCCGGCTTCCTTTTCATCTTGGCTGACTACGTCTACTTTCGCTTGCGCCGAACGGCGCAAAATTTCGCTGACTAGCTGAAGATCTAGGGCAGCCAGCGTATCTAGCTGCTCGGTTTTTTCTAGCATGGCCAACAGCTCAGCATCCCAAATAATGCCGTATTTAATCACTTCGGCCATCCCTGCCCGAAATTCTCGCTCAGGCAAAGTTTGTAACACCTCTGGATCAATCATCACCAGCCGAGGTTGATAGAAGGCTCCAATCAGGTTTTTGCCCCGAGGGTGATTGATGCCAGTTTTGCCCCCGATCGAAGCATCCACCATGGCCAACAGGCTGGTGGGCACTTGGATGAAGTTGATGCCTCGTAACCAAGAAGAAGCCGCAAAGCCGGTCATATCGCCAATTACGCCCCCGCCTAAAGCTAACAGGGTGGAGGATCTTTCGAGCTGTTGATCGATCGCTGCATCGTAGATCTTTTGCAGTGAGTCAAAATTTTTGTATTGTTCTCCAGCGGGCAAGATGCAAGTATTAACCTGAAATCCTGCCGCGTCCAGAGATTCAACAACGGTGGTTCCGTAATGCTCAAAGATGACAGGGTTAGAAACCACGATGATTTTTTCGCCCAGCTTGAGCTGGCGGCATTTTTCGCCCAAATGTTGTAATCCTTGGGGCTGAATGACCACGCTGTAACGGCTGGTGGGTAACTCGACGGGAATCGTGACTTCCATGGTGCTAATAAAATTGACTAGCTTTACATGGTAGTCGATTCCGCTACATCACAGCTTTTTCCTTCATCCCAAACAATATCTTCCTTGTGAACGTTTTGAAGTTGATCTTGTTGAATCAAGACTACCACGAAGATTTTTTTTGCTTTTGACTAGATGTTTTGGAGACTGCGGCTTGTCATCGATCGACTTTTCTGCAATCATGAGAAGGAATTTATAGTTTCTTGGTTCTGTAAATCTGGGAAGGGATCTTTTATGAAAGTCTATTGTACTCGACCTTGTTATCCTGATCAGAACGAACCCCATTCGACTGAGATAGCTGATGTAGATCTGCTGGACATGGTAAAAAATCGCCGAGATATGATAAAGTGCGTTACCTGTGGAATGCCATTAATTTTGAATTGGCGCTATGCACCGGTTAAGAAACTAGGTCAGGGTGGATTTGGCTATACGTTTCTAGCTTTGGATTTGAAATTTGGACTGGATTCCAGACGGGCAATTAAACAATTTCGATCGGATACCTTTTTGTCTGCTGGCCAAATGGCAAAAGCCAAGAAAGCCTTTGAACGAGAATATAAAATTCAAGATCAACTCAGACACCCCCAAATCCCTAGAGTGTATGAACCTTTTGATGTCGAGGTTCCCCCATATGCCAATACTGATCAAACTGTTTATTACTATTTTGTCCAAGATTATATCGAAGGTGAGGATTTACAGAAAAAGCTAAAGAACAGGCAGCAGCAAAGCAATTCAGAGTTTTCAGAGCTAGAAGCTCAAGATGTTTTGAAGCAAGTTTTAGGGATTTTGAGCTACACACATGGATTATCAACACCGATTATTCACCGAGATATTAAACCATCAAACATCATTCAAGCTAGTGATGGCACTTGCCATTTGGTAGATTTTGGAGCAGTGAAGCAGGTTTTGCCTGTGTCAGCTTCATCGACGCAGACAACTATTATCGGTACACCCGATTATGCACCTCCAGAGCAGTTTGATGGGACAGTCGATTTTTCATCTGATCTATATGCTTTGGCAAAAACTTGTATCTGTTTACTCACAGATTCTCCATCATCTCTGCCACCATGGAGAACCAGTGATTTGTTAACTAAGATTTTAACTAAAATGATCAGTCTTGATCCACAGATGCGCTATCGATCTGTAATAGAAGTAGAAAAACAATTAGATGGTGATATGATGCCACCAGAAACCAACCCAAGTTTGCAAACCCAACAGATAAGGTGGAAAATGAAGGCTATCATTGGCACATTTGCTATGCTTACAATAATAGCTTTTAGTCGATATTTATACTATAAAGCTTTTGTGCCACCTACTAAGATTGAATTAATATTTAGCCCAACAGAAAAGAAAAAACTTAGTGATATAGAGACTCCGGCTGGCACTTTTAACTACGGTTGCAGTACAGCGTGGACACCATTAATAAATGAGGTAAAAAGAACCATAAAAGAACCTATGCGATCATTCAAGTTAGAATTTAAAAATTCTCCTAACTGCAAAAGTACCGGTGATGGATTGAGAATGCTTGATGATGATGAACTAGAGCTAGGACTATCCTCTAAGAAAAGTCTGATGGTAGCTAAGAATAGCTCAGTAATGAATAAGAGTGAAATAGCTAAATCTACTGTCGTTATGATTGTTCATAAAAACTCAACGATCAAGAGCGTTTCCGAAGATCAATTCAAAAAGATAAGAGATGGTTATATCAACAATTGGGGTGCTTTGAGCTATGGTAATTCAAACATAAATTTTTATGCAACAGATCCAGCATATACCGAGAGAAAAAATCCCTTTATAGTTAATAGTTCAACGGAGGGCATCAATAAAATTAGTGGCGATCCAAATGGAGTAATGATAGTTCCTATTCAAATAGCAGCTAAAGAGTGTGGCAGGATAAAAACTCTATCAATTGAGACAAGAAATGGCACTCTGTTAAACCCATTTCAATCACCATGCCTAAATAATAGTGAGGCTCAAATAAACATCAAGATGATCGAAGACTTGTTGCATAATGAGTTGGAAGAATTTGTCTCGACTTTTGAAATTGTGTTTAGAATTGACAAAGAAAACAGTAAAAAGGCTGGTGAAGCATTAGTTGAAATACTTCGAAGTAACAAGGGGCAAGAAATAATTAGAAAAGCTGGATATCTACCAACTTTAAGCTGACCCTCTCTAAGAATCGAAAAATCTGAGTTTTTATTTTGAAGACTGAAACAGAACCTTAAGATTATTAAGTGAGTATCCTTGATCGAAACAAATTTTCTGATTTTTTGTTTTCTCTTGCAATACTGAAAGTAAGTTATGTTTCAATAATTTCTCAGCAATAGATCGAACAATTCGACGTATTTGTTCATTGCTAACATCTTTATCATCACCAATGATAAATAGATGACTTTCTATCAGCTTAGGCGATCGATCATTTTTATTGTCAACCAGGTCTATTAACTCTTTTACTACATTTCTCACAAAAAGATTAGTAATCTCCTTAAGAGTTACTGGCTCCAAATAATATTCTAACTGGGGATTAACTTTCACAAAAGATCTCTGATTTATCAAAAAATTCAAAGATTCAGTAACTGATGACATACTAAAATTATCGCCAAAACTAAATTCCAACTGTTCAATACTAATGGGGCTACGCCAGATTGCCAACCAATAGATAATTGATTTTTCTAATGTTCCTAATGGTTCAAATTCATCCTTAATAACTTTCACTATATCAGAATTGGTGAGAATACTGACATCTTTAGCCACCAACGGTGCCACTTTTCCACCATGTACCGTCCGTACCCGATCAGCAATCAGTTGCAAAATTAAAGGGTTATTATATATTTCAATAAATTGTTGTAACTCTTCTTCTGTACCAGTTAACCCCTCTGCCGCCAAGAACTCCCGATCTTCTTGATAATTTAAGCCTGTTACCTCTAAACTGTTAGCAACCTTTTCCATCTGAGAAGACTTCAAACACTGGAATTTTTCACGGCTAATAATTATAAAACAACTTTGATGATTTTTGCCAATGCAATCTAACAAGCTTTGATAATCCTCATAACCAGATCGATATCTATTGAGAGAACTATTTTCTAAAATGGTTTCCCACTGATCTAATATAATTAGATAAGATTCCTGTCGTAAATAGCATATCAAATCTTCCAAGTTCCCTTGCTTTACTTGGCGTTCCGACAAAATTTCAATTATTTGATTAACTAATTCAGCTAAAGGAATTACAGTCTCTAAAGATAGCCAAATGGAATTTTGTCGCTTTTTTTGAATATTCCGTACTAACCGATCAGCGATCGCCGTCTTCCCGATGCCAGCCCGGCCATGCAAAAGAATCAATCGACAATTTTCTTGTTCTACCCAGTCACTTAAGTGTTTCAAAGCAGTATTGCGACCAAAAAAAGGCTTCAACTGCGGTGGCTCTCCCTCTGCCGGATTATCTCCATCGAATACTTCTTCCCAACGAACTCCTATAGCTTGACAAAGTGCCACAAAAGATTCATGGCGGATATTTCTCTGCTTGAGAAACCTATTTTTTAAAGTGCTACGAGAAGGACTATAAACTTCTGGATTACTTAAGAAAAAATCTTTCCAACCGCCAACAGGCTCAGGATTAGCCAACTCTGTAGCACTTCTCAACCAACGGGGATCATCCTGCGCCCAACCTTTTTGATTCCTAGCTTGCTCTACTTGTGCCCGTCCATCCACAGAAAGCCGTTTGGTTGTCTTCATTGTTCTATCGGTATAGTGCATCCTTTTAGTTGAGTATAGATGCCATTAATTGTCAAGGTTTACTTGAAGATATCTTTTAACCAAACATCAAACTTTTAAGTGAATCTAATATAAGCCTGTTCCAAATAACTAGCTTCTGCTAGTTTTAGAAGTAACAAATAAATGTTGATTTTTCGAGATCTCACAGAGAAAACTACAAATGGCTAATAGAATACCTCCAATCTTCTTTGTTACAGCACTTGGATTAATATCATTTGGAATTTGGAAAACCTTACCAACATTTACTCACAGTCCTGAGAAACTAATAATGGCCGATCGATCATTAAATCCAACCGAGTTAATGAGTTCTGTAAAAGATATTCCCACTGGCAATTTCCGCTATGGAGGTAGCACTTCTTGGGCACCTGTACGGTCAGAAATTGATACTGTAATGCGATTTGGTATTCCTAATTTTAAATTAACTTATATCCATCCCGACGGTGGCTCCAGCAGTGAAAAAGGAATTGAAATGTTATTGGCTGGTCAGCTAGATTTTGCTCAGTCCTCGAAAGGAATACCTGCGGAATTACAAAAGCTAGCCACAAAAAAAAGGATTAAAATCACAGAGATCCCGATCGCCATTGATGCCATGACAGTTGTAGTACATCCGAGCCTAAAACTACCCGGCATTACTTTAGAACAACTCCATGAAATCGTCAGCGGAAATATCAAAAACTGGCGAGTATTTGGTGGTGATAACCAGCCAATTAAAATTTACAGTCTGAACGGTGAGGAACTAAATGGTGCGCCGTTCACTCCAATAAAGAATTCCACCGATGCTTTTCAGAGGGTGGCGATCGACCCGTCCGCGATTTATTTGGGAGCTTCCAGCAGTTTAGCGGTACCCCAATGCCAAATCAAAACTCTGCCGATCGGGATAGGTAATGGCAAGTTTGTAGCTCCCTATCAACTGCCTGCAATTTCTCCCGCCGACTGCTCCAGTCGCAACCATAATCAGGTTAATCCAACAGTTTTCCAAACAGCAGATTATCCTTTATTGAGAAAACTTTCGGTAATTGTGGTCGTAGATGGAAACCTGAAACAAAGAGCTGGCCAAGCTTATGCCAGAATACTAAAAACAGTTCAAGGGCAAATGCTGATCAAAAAAGCTGGTTATCTAAATCTTCCGCAGTAAACAGCGCTTGTGGTCGATCGACTTTTCTGGAATTATGGTCGAATACTACTCATTTTGAGCGTCTCCAGACCCACCAGCTAAAAACCCAATTATGCTTTTTCGTACCATTGCTTTGCTGTTCCTCGTCATTTTCACTGCTACTGTGGCAATTACCCAAAAGTCGCTGGCTTATAGTCCCTCAGATCCATTGCCCCTAACATCAACCGAGATTGCACCGGTAACAGAACCACTAATTTCATCAGGCTTGGAGCCAGCCACTTTTCCAGAAATCACCTCAACAGCCGAAAATGCAGCACCAGAGCAGTTAGTTGCCCAGAGTGGCACCAATTATGCTGGTAGGGCGTTAGCTCCCAATGAACGTTCTATCTTAGAAAGCTTTCTGCGATCGAAAAACATCAGCACCACTTCGCCCTTCTCTCCCCCCAGCAATCCACGCTTCATTCTCCATGACACCGCCGTAATTTTGCCCCCAGCTCGTTTAGAAAAAGAGAAATTTGAAGGTAGAGGCCCTCTGGGTTTGGGGGTGAGTATCTATGCTCCTCGGGGTAGCAATGCGGTTACGGCTCGTCCCAACTTCTATGAACTGCGTCGCCCCACTACTACCGAGTTTGAAAAAGCCTCAGATGTGTTAAACCAAAGTCGGCGCGAAGATTTATTTCGGCGGATTTGGCGATCGACTAATTCGGCTGGTCGCAGACAAGGATTAGATCGCGCCCTGAGTAATTTAAGTTTGCAGCCCGATGAAATTGCCAAGGAGCAAAAAAAAGCTGTTGATCAATTAGAGAAAAATACTAAAATTTTTACGACAGGAACTTGGACAGCAGAAACAATTTGCAATATTTACGAAGGGGGCAATAAATCGATCGCTCTTTCGAGTGATTTAGGGGCGGCCTGTGGTGCGGCGAGAAACTATTTTAATACTCGCAATCAGCGGGTGAATAGCTCCGTGCCGATCGAGATTTTACAGGTGGGTGCTAAGAGCGATCGGGGTAATCAAAATAGTTGTACCGGCAGCAATAGTAACTTAATTCCTTTCTCCAATCCACCATATACTCAGATTCAGTATGACAATGTGGTGATGCAATATTTACGAGCAGCCTTCTTGGCTGGCAAGTTTCCTGAAACCACTACTCATTTTGCTCTAGATCATGGATTACCAGACGGTCACTGCGATCCGCGCTGTTTCAATGTAAATAAGATGTACAAATCAGTTTCTACTGTGTTAAAACATCCCCAGGGCAGCAAGTATGGCATTAATCCTAGCTATGGTAAATCTTCTGGCTCCAATAATATTTGGTGGGATAGTGGTTTTTGCCACAGTTCACCGCCTCAGTAGTTCTGCCGGTATGGGTTCGTCGATCATTACTTTTAAGGTGGTCATTTTATTTTTCCAACATCCACTTCAAAATGCCCAGAATCCGATCGAGCGGATCGAGTGGATATTGAGTTGAATCGATCGTCAGATCGGTTCCAGATAATTTGAGAAACTGCCACTGCATCCCAGTTGTAACGCTCCCGTAAATGACCGCGATTTCCTTACCCATTGAAAGGTTAAACTTCTGTGCAGCAACCATCTCTGCTGCACATTGACCCCAAGCAGCAATTAGATCGGCTTTTTTAGCCTCAATTAACACGACCGCTGGAGCTTCAATCAGAAGTTCATTACTCGATCGAGTCAATAAGAAATCACAAACACCATTTAGCCCTAATCCAGGATCGATACTAAAGTCCATCCCGGAAAATAGACCAATCTTCCCATCAAGCAAGGATCGCAACTCAAATAGCAGCGGAGCAATAATTAACTCCGATAAAACCTTTTCACTACCTTGAGTCGCGGCAAAGGGAGCAGACTCCGCCATAGCCTCGATCGTCCGTTGACGCGGGATTAACGGGGGTACATCACTAAAGAATACTCCTTTATCAACTTTCAATCCAAATTGTGATTGAACCTGACTGAGAGTGAAACTACTGTAAGCCATAAAACCTCTAAACGCTTAATTTGTTTTAGTTTCAGCTATTTTTATTCCTTTGAAAAACAAATTCCCTGAATTTCAACTATAAAATCCACTTTACTCTGAATCTACTCTTATATATCCAGCACTAAACTGGCGCAGAATTTTCAGCACTGTCACCAGCTCAGCCTCAGCCACAAAAGGCGAGAAAACCCGCGACAAACCGTATTGAGCCGGAGTCACTTTCACAAATAGCATTTCATCTCCATTCGTTAACATCCCAAAACCTGAATGATTCTCCGGTAGATGAAGACCAGGATTCGCCATCAAATAGGCCAAAGCTTGGGGTAAAGCCGACCAAATAGAAAGCATTGTCTTCTTTGATTCCAAAATCATGACCCAGAAAGAATCACAGATCACCAAGGCATCAATTCGGCCTTGCAGAATTTCTTCGCTGTCTTGAATTACCAGCTTTACCGATTCTTCAGCACGAACTCGAAAAGGTGGATCGTAAAAGCCCGAGATCGCCAGCAATGGCGAAGCTAGCAGCAAAGTCACGGTATTTTCTAGTAAGTGTCCAGCTGAACGGTGGTAAACATAGCGACGACGGAGATCGGCAAGTTGGCTGGTATCCTGTTCCGTGAGTTCCGCAGAAAAGCGCTGCCATTCCCAGAAAAAATTTGGGTCTTCATTGCGCATCAGCCCAAATCGCCGCTCTGCTTCTGCAATGGTGGTAATGGCATCAGTAATCGCAATGGTTTCAGTCATGAAGATCGAGGGTAAGTTTAAGCATCCCTCCATCCTAAAATAAATATTCTTAGACCTGAGAACATTGCAGAAGACAGCGGGAATGTTAAGATTTTGTTACGATCGATCACCACCTTCAATCTAGGAGATTCCAGTTAATGCTCAGACTAGAACACATCAGCAAAATCTATCCCACTGGCGAAGTTCTAAAAGATATTAACTGGGAAGTCAAACCAGGCGATCGGATTGGCCTAGTGGGGGTCAACGGTGCCGGTAAGTCTACCCAGCTCAAGATTATTGCCGGTAAGACCGAACCCACCAGCGGCGAAATTATTCGTCCAGCCAGCTTACACATTGCCTACCTCAGCCAAGAATTTGAAGTAGACAACTCCCGCACCGTTAAAGAAGAACTGTGGCAAGCCTTTGGTGCTGCCAACGAAGCCCATGCCGCCCTCGATGAAGTGCATCGTCAGCTCGAAGTCGCCACTCCCGAAGAGCTAGACAAAATCCTAAACAAAATGGACAAACTGCAACGGCAGTATGAAGCGCTGAACGGCTATGCCCTAGAAGCCGAGATTGACAAAATTTTGCCCGAAATGGGCTTTGAATCAGAAGACGGCGATCGATTAGTTAGCGCCTTTAGCGGTGGCTGGCAAATGCGGATGAGTTTGGCTAAGATCTTGCTGCAAAGCCCCGACCTGCTGCTGCTAGATGAACCTACCAACCATTTAGATCTAGAAACTATCGAGTGGTTAGAAAACTACCTGCGCAAGCTAGAAACCCCCATGGTGATTGTCTCCCATGACCGGGAATTCCTCGATCGACTCTGTAACCAAATTGTAGAAACCGAGCGGGGTGTTTCCCAAAGCTACCTAGGCAATTACAGCACCTACTTAAATGTAAAAGCCGAAAACGAAATGGCACAGCTTAGCGCCTTTGAGCGCCAGCAAAAAGAACTAGAAAAACAGCAGGCTTTCGTCGAAAAATTTCGTGCCAGTGCCACTCGTAGTACCCAGGCCAAGAGCAGAGAAAAGCAGCTCGATAAAATTGAGCGCATCGAAGCGCCCGTTGGCGGAATGCGGACTCTGCACTTCCGTTTTCCCCCCGCGCCCCGGAGCGGTCGGGAAGTAGTAGAAATCAAGAACTTGGTGCATACCTACGGCGACAAGATTTTGTTTTTGGGTGCCGATCTATTGATTGAGCGCGGCGATCGAATTGCTTTTTTAGGTCCAAACGGCTCCGGCAAATCCACTTTGCTGAAGATGATCATGGGTACCGAGACTCCCACCGAAGGCGAAATTTCATTAGGTCAGCACCAGGTAATTCCGAGCTACTTTGAGCAAAACCAGGCCGAAGCGCTGGACTTAGACAAAACCGTGATGTTTACTATCCATGATGAAGTTCCAGAGTGGACTAATGAAGAAGTGCGGACTCTCTTGGGTCGCTTCTTGTTCAGTGGAGACAGCGTGTACAAAAAAGTCGAATCCCTCAGTGGAGGAGAAAAAGCTCGTTTGGCTTTGGCCAAAATGCTGCTGAATCCTTTTAATTTGCTGATTTTAGATGAGCCAACTAACCACTTAGATATTCCAGCTAAAGAAATGTTGGAAGATGCTTTAAAAAACTATGATGGCACTGCTTTGGTGGTATCCCACGATCGGTATTTTATTTCCCAAGTAGCTAACAAAATCGTAGAAATCCGCGATGGCGAATTCCGCGTTTACTTGGGCGATTACCATTATTACTTAGACAAAATTGCCGAGGAAAAAGAAGCGGCCAAACAACAGCGGTTAGCAGACGAGCAGGCTGCCAAAAAGGCCGCCAAACAAGCCAAGGCTACGGCAAAAGGCAAATAGCACATAAATTCAATACTGCTTCTGCCAACAGACAAGGTGTGGAAGACCCCAGCGGATAATCCACCTAGGTAATTTTACACACCTTGAACATTCCTGCTCTATAATCGAGGAGTAGTGTTTGTGAGTTCACAGAATTTTATGTCTATTAAAAATAACGTGGTAGCTGCTGTTTTATTGGTAGCTTTGACTGGTACTTTGGCTAGCTGCGGCGGCGGAGACAAGGTTGTTGAAGCAACCAAAGATGCTGGTGGTAAGGCCATGGAAGCCGGTAAAGACGTTGGCGGCAAAGCTATGGAAGCTGGTAAAGACGCTGGTGGTAAAGTAGTAGGTGCTGTAGACGCTGGTGGTAAGGCTTTAACTGGAGCTGCTGCTACTGCTGCCTTGACTCCTTTAGTAAAAGAAGCTAAGACTCCTTTAGTATTAGCTAACACCGATGTTAAAGCAGGCAAAATGGACAAAGCCAAAGCCAACTTCGCCAAGTTTGAAGCAGCTTGGAAAACTGTAGGCCCTAAAATCCAACCTTTAGCTGGCGACAAGTATGCAGCGATCGATGCTGGTATCACTAAGCTCTCTGCTGCTATGGGCGGCACTGATGCCAAGGCTGCTGGTGGTGCTTTAGATGGCGTTATCAAGGCTATGGACGGTTTAACTGCTGCTAAGAAGTAGTACCCCCATTAAATAATCGCTAAATAGTGAGCAAAACCCGCTTTGGATAACCAAAGCGGGTTTTGTTGATCAATGTTGATCGATCGCCTGCTGATAATAGTTAGCTAACTGCTTAGTCGCTGCACTCCAGCTCCAGCGTTCCGCCTCAGCTCGGGCATTCTGAGCGATCGTCTGCCGCTGTTCGGCAGCAGCCAATAAATTTTTAGTCGCCACGATTGCACTATCTGGCTGAGCCGGATCAAACAGAAAGCCATTTTCCCCATCGGTCACGATATCTGGAATACCCCCCGATCGCGCCGCCACCACCGGGCAGCCCGCCGCCATCGCTTCTAGTAGCACCAAGCCCAAAGTTTCGGTGCGCGAAGGGAAAATAAAAGCATCAGCAGAAGCATAGGCACTGGCCAGATTCTTGCCTTCCAAATAACCCACAAAATGGGTTGGTGTCCCAGCAAACTCTGCTACCAACTGTTCCCGATGGGGACCATCCCCCACGATCGCCAGCCTTGCCCCCGGAATAGCTGCTAACACCGGCTTAATCCGCTCGATCTCTTTCTCGGCACCTAATCTACCCACATAGAGCAACAAAGGAGCCTGAAGATGACCCTGACTCAGCCGATCGCGCATTTCGCTACTTGCCAAGCTGGGGTGATAGGTTTCGGTATCTACCCCCCGCTGCCACAAATCGGTGCGCTCAATGCCATGCTCTGACAATTCTTGCACCATCACAGAAGAAGTACACAGGTTCAACGCCGCCTGATTATGCCCTAGTTTCAATAACTCCCACAACAGTCCTTCTAAAGCCCCAAAACCATAGTGCTGTAGATATTTGGGCAAGTGAGTATGATACGAAGCCAGCAAGGGCAAATTCATCTGTTTGGCATAAAAAATCCCCGCCAATCCCAACACCGCCGGGTTCACCACATGAATAATATCCGGTCGAAATTTGTGAAGCTCTGTGCCGATCGAAGGTCGCGGCAGAGCCATCTTTAATTCTGGATACAAGGGCAGCGGAAATGCCGGTACTCCGCAAACTATCGCTCCCTGATGGGACTTCAAGCCACCATCAGGGCAAAAAACACAGACCTGATGACCATCCCGCTGCAAATGTTCGATCGTGTGACGCAGACGGGTAACAATGCCATCTACTTTGGGCAAAAAAGTTTCGGTAAAAAGAGCTACGCGCATAGGGTCAGTCGTAAGCTGAGGATGCTACAACGGTATCAGATGTTGGGATCTCAGGATTGGTGATTTTGCCAGATTTTAACCTCGCTGTAACAGCCAAGCTTGTAGACCCGCTGCGGTGGCTCCTTGATAGTCTTCTAGTTCGCTGTCGCCAATGTGCCAAGCGTTGCTGGCTAGGCAGTTGTGCCGACTCAGAGCCTGCTGAAAGATCAGGTGGGATGGCTTGGCCGCTCCGGCTTCGGTGGAAATAGTCACGCTCTTGAAATATTTGCGTAGATCTAGGGCATCTAAGACCGCATATAGACGGGTATCGAAGTTCGATAACATGCCCAAAGTGAAACCTTGCTGTTGCCATCGATCGAGCGCCGTCACAGTATCTGGATAAACTTCCCAGGCCGCAGCGGTAGCAAAGTAGGCATAGAGAGCCTGAAAGAAACCTTCAAAGTCCTTAAAATCGGCGATTTTGTCAATTCGCGTAAAGGTGCGCTGGTTAATCCTCCGCCACCATTGATATTCTTGTGCAGGAATCTCAGTGCTGCTGACTCCTGGAAACACGCAGGGATCGGCGGCTTTAAATTCTTGGTAAAAAGCGGCGTTTACTTGAGCTGGATCGCATTCCACACCAAATTGATGGGCAAATTCACTGTAAATTTCTCCCGCACCATCTTTGACTCCAATAATGGTGCCTACGGCATCTAGAAAAATTACGGTGCCAGTGGGTGGTTGGGGTAGAGCAAGTAGATTTGAATAGGAGTTCACGATCGGATTTTTTGAAAGGTTCGACATCTATGGTTAGAATCCTACCGCCGATGAGTCAAGGCAATGATTTCTGCAGCATTAATGTTGGGGAGTCTATTTAATACTGGCAAAATATCGTTATTGGCATAAACAATAGGTAGTTCTTCAGTCTGCCAAACCCAAATTTGCTGTCGATGGATATCAATGAGCCATGCAAGTTGGGTGCCATTGTTCAGGCAGTGGAGAATTTTGTTTTGGAGGTCAAGGATGCTTTGATCTGGAGATCTGATTTCAATAACCCAATCTGGAGCAGCTTCAAAAGGGCCATCAGTTTCCGGCAGACGATCAAGCGCAATTACCGCAATATCAGGAACTGGTGAAATCGGGGCAATGATGCAGCGCAGCTCCTGAATAGCCTCGTAGCAATCAGTGTTTTGGTTAATCCAATTCACTAAATTTCGCTGAAGGCGAGAATGAAATAGCGTAGGCATAATTTTCTGGCAGGCAACACCATTGATGAATTCCCATGCCGGAGAAGTCTCTATATTTGGCTGAGCCAAAAATTCGGTAAGTGATCTGGCGATGGTCGATGGCATCTGAATAAATTCTGAACTAGACGGTTTCAGGTGTTGTGGGTAAGTGTTAGACGACGATAACTCTAGTGTGAAAAATGTCATCGACCCAAGAGATACCTTTACACCACTCTTCTTCCCTATTTATAACATTAGCTGCCTTCAACGGCGATTTTAAAGCGCTGGTGGTATCGACAAGAACCAAAAAAAGCCGACCGTATTATGGACTTGGTGGCAGACATTCTCGACGGCGATCCTTGCAACGGCCTGGGCAAACCAGAACCACTGAAATATTTTCCGGAAGCGAATAATTGGTGTAGGCGCATCGACCTTGAGCATCGCCTAACATATCAAGTGGAGCAGAATCGCATTGTTTTTCTCCAGGCTCGTTATCACTATGAAGATTGACATACCCCAGCATGTATAAACTCTATATTGCCAACAAACTCTATTCATCCTGGTCACTACGCCCGTGGGTGCTGATGACCGAGAAATTGATTCCCTTTACTGAGCAAATTGTGCCTTTGTCGGAAGGCTCCAGTTGGGAGCAATATCGATCGTTTGCCCCCAATGGCCGAGTACCTTGCTTACACGATGGCGAGATTGTAGTTTGGGATTCTTTAGCGATCGTGGAATATCTAGCAGAGCGCCATCCTGGAATTTGGCCAACCGACTCAATTGCCCGCGCCTGGTCACGATCTGCTGCTGCCGAGATGCACTCGGGTTTTAGTAATCTGCGTCAGCAATGCTCGATGCACTGTAGCCTGCGGATTCAGCTTCACCAAATTTCGGCGAGCTTGCAGCAAGATCTCGATCGAATCGATGAACTCTGGAACGATGGATTGCAGCGCTTTGGCGGTGATTTTTTGGGTGGTAATACTTTTACGGCTGTGGATGCCTTTTTTGCCCCGATCGCCATTCGGGTTCAAACCTATGGCTTACCACTAAGTCCTAATGCTGCGGCCTACGCCCAACGGCTGCTAGGACTCGATTCCGTGCAAAGTTGGATCACCGCTGGTACTCAAGAACCTTGGACAGAAATAAATCATGAACAAGAAGTACTACAAAGCGGCACCTTGTTAGCTGATTATCGCAAGGGTTCATCAAAACCAAAATGAGGCAGGGGGCTGTCACAAAGCAATGCCCCTACGCCATAATTATAAGCTAGCAATCCGATCGGCCAAAATTGCCATTTGTTTTTCTACTTCTACCAAACTATCTCTGGCAGCTTGGACTACTTCTGGCAAAGCCCGATCGACGAAATTAGGATTCTTTAATCTAGCTTGGGCTGACTCCGATTCCTTGGCCAGTTTCGCTAACTTTTTCTCCAGCTTCGCCCGGAAAGCCACCAAATCTACTACTCCGGTTAAAGGCAAGATGACCTGCACTGTCGCGGCAACTCCAGCAATCGATCGATTATCGGCTACAGTCGCAGCTACAACTTCTAGGTTATCCACCTTGCCAGCATCCCGAATATAGCTAGCTGCTCGCTCTAAAGCTGCTCGCTCCTCAGGATTATGACTTTGCAACAGGATGTTAGCTTTGATACTAGGCTTAATATCAGCCTCAGCCCGCAGGTTACGAATAGTGCGAATCACCGCAAACAGCAGATCAAATTCTTGCTCTAGCTGAAGATCGATCGCCTCTTTGCGACCCACCGGATAAGCCGCCAATGAAATATCGGCGACCGTTGTAGCTGTTAAAGTTTCCCAGATTTCTGCAGTAATATGGGGCACAAAAGGATGCAATAGCTTCAGTACCCCATCTAAAACATAAGCCAAAGTCCGCTGAGCCGCCCGTTTGCTATCGGCGGGAGCCTCGGGTAATAAGCGAGATTTAACTAACTCGATATACCAATCACAAAAATCGCCCCAAAATAGCTCATAGAGCAACTTAGCAGACTCACCAAAACTATAGTTGTTAATACATTCATTGGTTTGAATTGCACAGCGCTCAAACCGAGAAATCATCCAGCGATCGACTAGCTCCATTTGTACCGGCATCCCTAACTGGGCTGGGGTTTGCCCCTCCAGATTCATCATCACAAACCGCGCCGCATTCCAAACCTTGTTGGTAAAGTTGCGACTGGTTTCCACAATCTCCGATTCATCGGCTTTGCGATCGTACTGAAACCGAATATCTTGCCCCGCACCCACTACTTCCCGAATGAGGGCATAGCGCAGAGAATCGGTGCCATATTTTTCGATCATCAATAGCGGATCAATGCCGTTGCCCGCCGACTTGGACATCTTTTTGCCCTTTTCATCTAACACCAAACCATGAATATACACATCCTGGAAAGGCATCTGACCCGTAAAATGCCCCGCCATCATAGTCATTCTGGCCACCCAGAAGAAAATAATGTCAAAGCCTGTTACCAAAGTCGTAGTGGGATAATACTTGGCCAAGTCTGGGGTTTGCTCCGGCCAGCCCAGAGTGGAAAAAGGCCAGAGACCAGAAGAGAACCAAGTATCCAACACATCTGGATCTTGACGAATTTCTACGCTGTCACCGAATTTTTTTACCGCTTGCGCCCGAGCATCGGCTTCATTAGTAGCAACTACAAAAGGCGTGTGATCCAAAATCTCGCCCCCAGTTTCACTCACGGCATACCAAGCCGGTATTTGATGTCCCCACCAAAGCTGACGAGAAATACACCAATCATCTAGTTTCACCAGCCAGTCTCGGTAAACCTTGCCCCAGCGATCGGGCACGAAGCGCGGCGAGTTGTGGTTATCAAAGTAATCTAAGCAGCGATCGGCCAAGGGGCGGATTTTGACAAACCACTGAGTGGAAAGTAATGGTTCAATGGGGACTTTGCCTCGATCGCTATAGGGAACCGTGTGCTTATATTCTTCGATTTTTACTAAGTTACCAGCGGCATCCAAAGCAGCCACCACGTTCTTTCGCGCCACAAAGCGATCTTGACCCACAAAGTCACCGCCGTTTTCGTTAATGCTGCCGTCTTTGTTCAAAATGTTGATCATGGGCAGGTTGTGACGTTTGCCCATGGCAAAATCATTGAGGTCGTGAGCCGGGGTGATTTTCACACAGCCGGTACCAAACTCCATTTCTACAGCATCATCACCAATGACCGGAATTTCCCGGCCTACTAGGGGCAAGGTGATGGTTTTACCGATCGAACTCTGATACCGAGGATCTGCGGGGTTCACCGCCACTGCCGTATCCCCCAGCATGGTCTCCGGACGAGTGGTAGCCACTTCGATATATCCAGAGCCATCAGTGAAGGGATAGCGGAAATGCCAAAGGCTGCCAGTGACTTCTTTGTTTTCAACTTCTATATCAGAAACCGCTGATTGGGAAGCCGGACACCAGCTCACTAAATAATTACCGCGATAAATCAAGCCCTCCTGATAGAGCTGAGTAAATGCAGTGAGCACCGCAGAGCTTAAGCCTTCATCTAAGGTAAAGCGCTCCCGTGACCAGTCTACAGAAATACCCAACCGGCGCTGTTGACCAACGATCGTGCTACCCGATTCTTCCTTCCATTTCCAGGCTTTGTTTAAAAATTCGGTGCGCCCAACTTCGGCTCTGGTTGTCCCTGCGGCCTTAAGCTGCTTCTCTAAAATAGTTTGGACTGCAATACTGGCATGGTCTGTCCCTGGTACCCAAAGAGTATTCCGACCGGTCATCCGCCGATAGCGCACCAGCAAGTCAATTAAGGCACTCTCAAAGGCGTGACCCATGTGCAAGCTACCAGTTACATTCGGCGGTGGAATAACCACACAGAAAGGATCGCCGCTGGCGGCAGAGTCTGCCCGATAGGTCTGTTGACTCTCCCAGTGACGCTGCCATTTGGCTTCGGTTTCTTGGGCAGTGTATTGGGTCGGAAGATCGGCAGTCATATCAAGCACCAAAGGAATTCTGGGGATATCATAGCAATCGATCGACCTTCCTTGCTGATCACGGCCATCTTCGTGATCAATTAACTAAACTGACTTTGACTTAAATCAGCACCGCGTAAAGTTGTTTCTTTTCACGCGCCGCTGTGATCTTGAGTGCCGAAGGAATTTTTGACAGTATCGCCCAAGACAATATCACAAAGTATGCCAAGCTAATGATTTCCAGTGGTCAGAGAAATTTAATATCCTTCTTGCACATAGCTGCGCACTTTGTTTTGAATTGTAGCGGCGGAAGTTTCTTGTTGTTCGATGATTTTCTTTTGAACTTCTCCTTCTTGGCGGCGCTCAAAGCTTGCATTAGCCTGGTTTACAACGGCCATCTGAGTTTTGAGGTCTTGCATATTGTTGTTTTGTAGAGCAAGAAGTCTGGCTTGAGCTGCCAGGATGGCTGTTTGGTTGCTAGATTGCTTAGAGAGTATTTTCAAGATGTCTTGAGACGAGTTTGCCGATTGTGCTTCTTGGGCACTAGCTTGAGATGCGACTACTTCTGAGTTGGTGCTGTCTGACAGTTGAGCCGCTTCCTCAATGTTTTGCTTGCGGATTTTTTGTGCTTCTAAACCTAATTCTCGATCGGCAGCTAGTTCGCTAGCTGCTAATGAAGACTTGCCTTGATGAAGTGTAGTAGGAGCAGTTTCTGGTGTAGCCTGTCTGTTATCTATGGCCTCTTTAGCTTCTTTAGGAGATATCTGCCCAAGTACGCCTTGTATTTTGTCAAAATCGGCTTGAGAAATGTTGGTTATTTTTTTAATTTCTGGCCCGAAAAGAGTCGTGATCTGGTTTGCTTGTTTTAAAATGCTGCTGATTGTCGGGTTGTTGCGAATTTGGTCGATAAATGAGTTTGCACCTTGCCTGATTTCTCCCACGAATTTCACTAGATTAAGTGCATTAGCCTGATTAGCTGACCCATTGATAATTATAGTTGCACTGATTACTACTTGCCAAAACCGAGATTTAGCCGCAGATGATTTCTTATTTGTAGCTTTTTTCATGATAATTAAAAATCAGCCCTGTCAAACTTGGCGGACTGTGTAGTTATTAGTGATAGATAGAAATCAAACAAAACTAACGGCTTTCAGACTATCTTGAGCAACAAGTTTATGCGATGAGCTTGCAATTCTCCATCGGCTAATATCATTAGTTATATTCAGCTATTTGATGGAGTCACTGTGTAAAATAACCATCAAGGCCACCGACATATCGACATTGTTCGGTTCAGAATAGACCATTGCCAACGAAGACAAGCCAGAGATCAGGGTGAAGCAGATCTTACAGAAGCCCAGTGACAAAAAGGTAGTCAGCCAAGTCATGATCGCCCTGTTGCCGATCGGGAACATTGATAAAGCCAGTAGACCTTATCCTGTTATTTAGTTAAGACTGCGACACGCTACGTTATTAGCGATTGGCGGGCGAGGATCTTGAACAATGCATGTTATGTAACGACCATTCTTAGTAAGTAAATATGTAAAATTTGAACTATCATAGTTATTGGCTGCCCCAGCATTTCCGACAGCAGCTCGACTAGAGGAATGTCCTGATATTTGCCATCCATTGTTTAACAACTGAGTCATACTCATCTCTACTTTACCCCATTCTGTTGGAACTGCATGAGCAGTTCTTTTAGACATTAACGGCAATAATAATGTAGTGACAGATATTAAAACAATTGTTTTATTCTTTATGTTCATGTATTTTGTCTTCCTTGGAAAATAAAAAGCTTGCGATTTTACAACAACTCATTCAGTCAATAATTAGTATTGATCTCTGCCATTATTAGGGCTATTTCTGTAATTACTTCCTTGACCACTGCCAGGATTGTACAACCCGATGCCTGAGTTCATTTTGAAGCCTTGACCAGAGGAAGAAATATTACTTAAAGCACTAAATCCAACACCTGAAGCAATGCTAAAGGACAGAACAGGAGCTAGTAAACCAAGAACCATCGAGGCCACCAACATATCGACATTTTTAGGTTCAGAATAAACCATTGCCAACGAAGACAAGCCAGAGATTAGGGTGAAGCAGATTTTGCAGAAGCCCAGTGACAGAAAGGTACTTAGCCAAGTCATGATTGCTCTGTTGCCGATCGGGAACAGAGACAGCGCCAAAGGCACCGGCCCCATCAAACCCACCACCAACATCATGACCTCAATAATATACAAAAACGTTCCCCTAAAGCTCAAAATAATTCTTCTGAGTTGCTCGGTATCATCAAAACTGGCAATCTCAGTGATGTCTGTCTTGCCATTCTCCAAATTTGGAATAACATCTACTCCCTTCCCGCCACAAAAATATAGACGTAATGTGTGGGTAAAAGCCTTGCTCAGAGCCAAAAAAGATCCATGTTCTTCTAGCGGGAAGGGAGTAGGATGCTTCTCCTCAACAAGATACTAAGGATCTCAGCACCGAATAGTCAATGACAAAATGATTATTCTAGGCAATCACTTTGACTTCTTAGGCATCCTGTAAATAAGGTTGTTTCAGTTAAGACTATGGAATCCTGAACAAAACGCTACTCAGTAACCAAATGGTTTAGGATGTCAAATCAACTAATTTAATAGACGACAGCCTGAGCGTGTAATAGCAGGTTCTCTTTTTGGGTTAACTATTAGGCAAGTTATAAATTTTTCATCCTTAACAATAGTATATGTAAATACTTCTTCATCTATTGCTCCAAAACCTCCTGATGTTGCAGTTGCTACGCGATAAGCACTTTGGCTTACAATTCGCCAGCCACTATTTAGTAAATCAGTTAGACTTTTGTTTACGACCTTCCAATTAGTAACAAAAGTACTTGAATTCTGCACTTGCGCATTGACAAATTCATCTGAACATACAGTATTTGAAAGTATAATGATTGAAGTAAAAAAGACTAATTTAGATAATGTATATTTCATTTTAAGTCATTGGGTGTTAGATGGAAAATACTAATGCAAATAGTTCTTAATATCTAAGCAATGCTTTTTTTGAATATTTTTCAATGATTCATTAAAGATTAGTTTGCAATGATAAAAAAATAGATTTAACTTTAGCAATCTTAAACGGTTTATTGGATCATAGCAGTCTCGAAACCCTATACAACAATATTTCAATGCTGCGTTTAACTCAGGATTGCCATAGTACTAAAAACTAACTTGCTTAAATTTTACCTCCAGCCTATATCATTAGAATCTCTTCTGCGGTCAGATCTATCTACGCTATAAGAGTTCACTCCAGAACTGAGTTTAAAGGGTTGGCCAGATTGAGAAATATTACTTAAAGCACTAAATCCAACTCCTGAAGCAATGCTAAAGGACAGAACTGGAGCCAATAAGCCAAGAACCATCGAGGCCACCAACATATCGACATTTTTAGGTTCAGAATAAACCATAGCCAATGAAGACAAGCCAGAGATCAGCGTGAAGCAGATCTTGCAGAAACCCAGTGACAGGAAGGTAGACAGCCAAGTTATGATCGTCCTGTTGCCAAATGGGAACAGAGACAGCGCTAAAGGAACCGGCCCCATCAAACCCACCACCAACATCATAACCTCAATAATATACAAAAACGTTTCCCTAAAGCTCAAAATAATTCTTCTGAGTTGCTCGGTATCATCAAAACCGGCAATTTCAGTGATGTCTGTCTTGCCATTCTCCAAATTTGGAATAACATTGTTGATATCGAAGCGGTTCTTGGAGTAATTTTGCACATGCTGCTTCCACTTAGCGATCTGTGCTTGCCACCTCCCACTTTGGCTTTGTGCCGTCGGATTATAATTAAAATCTAGCATCTTGCCCTCCATGATCTTGATCTGAGTATTGGCAGCCCGCTCTTTGGCCTGTAGACACTCTTGCAGCTTACTTAGCTCAGTTTGTGACTTGCACGAACTAAGCAAAGCATCAACGATCGAATTAGAAACATCAGCAAAACCCAATACTTGGCGGGCTGCTGTCAAATTTATCTCACTATCGACAATTACATTGATCGATCGGTTAACCCCATTCATCATGTCGCGCATACCATTAGTAGCATCACGCATGTATTTTCCTCCGCCAGATAGCAGGATCAGTAAAACGATCGGCCACACTAGATCATTGACCACCAGGTGAGCCTCACCAGATCGTAATGTCTGATAAAATTTTGTACTCCAAAAAGCCACCGCTACTACTGCGATCGCCACACCCAAGTGACAGGTGATCTGATACAGAGTGC